>JBJEFT010000063.1:0-10746 GCA_051874315.1 Candidatus Ornithomonoglobus sp. | reverse complement strand
GTGCGTTTGTTCTTTGGCAAAGCAACCTCCGTAACGGTGGATAAGCAGGGAAGGATCCCTATTGCCAAACGTCTTATTGACTTTGCGGGACTTTCAAAGGATGTTGTGCTTGTGGGCGCAAACACAAGGCTTGAAATCTGGGATTCCGCTTACTGGACGGCATACCAGGAAAAGCTTTCCGAAAGCTTCATGGCTGAAAATATTCTGAAATACAATCTCAATATCTGATAAGGAGAGGTCAAATGGAATTTAAACACTATTCGGTTCTCCTGAAGGAGAGCGTTGACGCTCTGGAGGTAAATGACAGCGGAGTATATGTTGACGGAACCATGGGCGGCGGAGGTCATTCATATGAAATTCTCAGCCGCGGAGCAGGCAGGCTTATAGGAATAGATCAGGATAAAGAGGCTATTGCCGCATCGGTAAAAAGGCTGGAGCAGTTCGGAGAAAGACTTGTTCCGGTCAACCGCAATTTCAGCGAGATCAAGGACATACTAAGCGACCTCGGAATCAATGGGATAGACGGCGCCGTTCTCGACCTCGGAGTGAGCTCGTATCAGCTCGACAATGCGGAACGCGGATTTTCATATATGCACGATGCTCCGCTTGATATGCGTATGAATCGTGACGCGGCGCTCAGCGCGTACAATGTTGTCAACGAATACAGCAGGGAAGAGCTTACGCGCATTTTCTATGAATACGGCGAGGAAAAGTGGTCCGGAAGAATTGCGCAGTTTATTGTTGAGCAAAGATGCAGAAAGAACATTGAGACAACAGGTGAGCTTGCCGCGATAATCAAGGCGGCGATACCTAAAAAAGCAAGACTTGACGGCGGACATCCGGCAAAAAGGGTGTTTCAGGCGGTAAGAATTGAAGTAAACGGCGAATTGAAGATACTGGAGGAGGCTGTGCGCGATTTTGTCGATGTGCTTGATCCCGGCGGTACCCTCTGTATTATAACCTTTCATTCGCTCGAGGACAGGATCGTAAAGAAAACATTTGCACAGCTTGCGCAGGGCTGCATATGCCCGAAGAGCTTTCCGGTATGTGTGTGCGGTAATAAGCCTAAGGTAAAGGTAATAACACGAAAACCGCTTCTTCCTTCAGAAAGGGAGCTTAGTGAGAACTCAAGGTCAAAAAGCGCAAAGCTGAGAATTGCAAAAAGGCTGTAGGTGTAATAAGTATATTCAGAGCTGTCGCAGGGCAGCGCAATCGGGAATGAGGAAAGTAAATTGACATACGGAAATCTGGCGTATAAGTATGATTATATAGATGGAAACAGAACAGACTACAGAAGCCGTGAGGGCAGAAAGAGTCAAAATTCTGCTGCGCGTACGGAAGAAGAAGGAACGCGGCGCGCGGCGGGAAAGAAAAAGACAAAGAAAATCAGCTTTGCGGCAAAGGTTGCATCAATAGTTGTTGTAACAATTTCGGCAATAAGCATGATAGTTCAGTTTGTTGAGGTAAAGGAAACCCTTGCGGTTCTTAACGAAACAAAAGCGCAGTATGAGTTTGAGCAGAGTGTTACCTCACAGAAAAGCTTTGAGCTGGAGCAGAGTATAGACCTTTCAAAAATTGAGCAGGAGGCGACAACCCGCTTGGGCATGAAACGCCCTGAACGTCATCAGATTGTCTATATAGATGTGCCTAAGGATGATGTTACGGAGAAAACCGCCGGTGAGGTAGAGGGCTTCAGAAACAGGGCTGCGGCTACAGTCAAATCAATTATAAGTCATATTGTTGGATTTTTCAGCATATAAATATATAGCTTGCATTAAGTGTCCTGTATTTTAATGACTATAGAAAACTTAGTCAAAAGCATATAGAATTGAAGGTCATCTGTGACTTAACAGACATATAGAAGGAATGATATAATTGAAATTACCTTCACTGAATGGTATAAAGAAAAAATCAATATTGATAATAGGCGCCTTGTTTTTTGGATTTGCCGCAGTTATCGTAAGAATGGCATGGTGGCAGCTTATAAAAGGAAATGAGCTTGCCGAGACCGCGAAGCGTATACAGACAGCGGATACTGTTGAAAAGGCAAACAGGGGCACTATATATGACAGAAACGGAATGGTTCTTGCAGAATCGGCATCTGTAAAAACCCTTGTGTGTAATCCTCAGGAAATCAGCAAAAACGGTGACCTTAACACCTGCATATCACTGATTTCTCCCATAGTAGGCATAAGCGATACAAAGCTCAGGGCGTATTTTACAGAGGATGTGCAGTACCGTGTAATCAAAAAACGTCTTGCCGCGGAAGAAAGCGATCAGATTGAAGCGATGCTCAATCCTGAATACGAGGAAGAAAAGGACTCTGAGGCAAAGGCAAGAAATGAAGAGAAGAAACGAATAAAGAATGCTTTATCAGGCGTCTATTTTGAAAATGATACAAAGAGATATTATCCATATAATGTGGCTTCACATGTTCTTGGCTTTACAGGCTATGACAGTGAGGGCCTGCAGGGGATTGAAAAGAAATTTGACGAGTATCTTTCCGGCGAAAACGGCGCTGTTTCCCAGAACAGAACGGCGAGCGGCGCAGATCTGACCGATCAGCAGGCAGAATATCTTACGGCAGCACAGAAGGGCTGCGATGTAACGCTTACTATAGACGAAACGCTTCAGCACTTCCTTGAAACGCATCTTGAAGAGGCTGTTCAGAAGAATGAGCTGAAGGAGGGCGCCGCGGGAATTATAATGAATCCTAAAACAGGTGAAATTCTCGCTATGGCGACCAAGCCTGATTTTGACTGCAACAATCCGAATGATCTTACGCAGTTCCTTGAATACGCGTATGAGTTTGAGCCGGTGTATGATGATGACGGCAGTGATCCGACAGCTACGGAACGTCCCACAGAGGACCCGAATAATCTTTCGGATACATATGTGAGTCAGGCGCGCACAAAGATGTGGCGTGACAAATGTATATCGGATACATATGAGCCGGGTTCAACCTTTAAGATCATAACGGCGGCTGCGGCGCTTGAAGAAAACGTTGTATCGGAGGAATCGAATTTCTTCTGTTCCGGCTTCAAGGTCGTTGCCGACAGAAAGATTGAATGCGCCAATACCTACGGGCATGGCGCCGAGACCTTTGTTGACGGAGTAAAAAATTCCTGTAACCCGGTATTCATGGAGGTTGGTCTTTCAATGGGAGCCGACACCTTTATGGATTATTTCAAGGCGTTCGGACTCACCGGAAAGACAGGTGTTGATCTTGTCGGAGAGGCAAGCGGTATATATTATGACACAATGAGTGAGGTTGACCTTGCAACGTCCTCCTTCGGTCAGGGCTTTCAGGTTACACCCCTGCAGCTTGTAACGGCAATTTCGGCCGTAGTAAACGGCGGACAGAGAATGAGACCGCTTATAGTAAAGAGCATAACCAACAAAGACGGCGTGGTTAAAAGCTATGAGCCGGAGGTAGTAAACAGAGTTATTTCTGAGAAAACCTCTGAGCGTATGAGAAGCATACTTGAGCAGGTTGTTTCCGACCCTAACGCAACGGGTAAAAACGCGTATGTCAAGGGTTACAGAATAGGCGGAAAGACAGGTACCTCCGAAAAGGGAAACAGAGAGCTTCGTAAGCGTATAGCTTCCTTTGTCGGCTTCGCGCCGGCGAATGACCCTGAGCTTGTATGCCTTATTATGCTTGACGAGCCGCAGACAGAGAATAAATACGGCGGTACAATCGCGGCGCCTGTAGTGGGTGAGGTTCTCGCGGAATCACTTGACTATATGGGTGTCAGCAAGCAGTACAGCGATAGTGAAACTCCGGATGTGTATGTCGAGGTCCCAGAGCTGAGAGGTCAGACGCTGAGTGAAGCCAAGGCATCGCTTGAGGATAAGAGTCTTAAATATATTGTGAAGGGTACCGGTGAAACTGTTGTCGACCAGCTTCCGGCGCCGGATGAGCAGCTTGAGGAGGATTCAGTTGTAATCATCTATACACAGGACAGAGACGAGAACGATATGGTAAAGGTTCCTGATTTAAAGGGAACGTCCGTATCGGATGCAAAATATATTCTGAATAACTGCGGCTTGAATTTTGAAATCAGCGGTGCGGGACACAGTGAGGCGAGTAGCGCATACGCCACATCGCAGACGATACAAAGCGGTACAGAGGTATTGCCGGGAACAATAATAGGCGTTGAATTCAGACAGCAGACAAATGACTAATTTATGAATAGCGGGGTGTTGTAATGTTAGCAAAAGAATTATTCGGGGAGCTGTATAATGATGAGCT
This sequence comes from Candidatus Ornithomonoglobus sp., assembly GCA_051874315.1. Classification (GTDB taxonomy): domain Bacteria; phylum Bacillota; class Clostridia; order UBA1381; family UBA1381; genus Ornithomonoglobus. Next base: position 6,491 of record JBJEFT010000063.1, on the reverse strand, counting down.
TCAAGGTATTGATATAACCGGAATAGCATATGATTCAAGAAAGGTATCAGACGGCAATGTGTTTGTGTGCATAAAGGGCTATGAAACGGACGGACACAAGTATGCCGCGTCAGCTGCGGAAAAGGGCGCCGCGGTAATTGTCGCAGAGGAGGAGATAGAGGTTGATGTTCCGGTTGTATATGTTAAGGATTCAAGAAAGACTATTGCGGAGCTTGCCTGTACATTTTACGGCAATCCCGCAAAAAAACTCAGTCTTGTCGGAATAACGGGAACCAACGGAAAAACAACGATCACTTATCTCGTAAAGAGTATTCTTGAGGCGGCAGGAAAGATAGTAGGAGTAATAGGTACAAACCAGAATATAATAGGCGACAAGGTGCTCCTCACAAAGAGTACAACGCCTACGACTCCGAACGCGCTTGAGCTGCAGCAGCTTTTTACGGAAATGGTTTTCAACAGCGCGGATTATGTTGTTATGGAGGTTTCAAGCCATGCGCTTGAGCTTGAACGTGTACACGGCTGTGAATTTGCCGTAGGAGTATTCACAAATCTTACACAGGATCATCTTGATTTCCATAAGACTATGGAAAACTATCTTAACGCAAAGGCTAAGCTGTTTGATATTTCAAAGAAGGGCGTTGTAAACTTTGATGATGAAGGCGGCAAAAAGATTGCCGCAAAGGGAGGATGCTCAGATATTATGAGGGTTGGTCTTGAGGACGGATGCGACCTTAAGGCTGAGAATATAAGATTTTCATCCCGCGGCGCCGAGTTTGATATGATTTATAAAGGGGAAAGACACTCTGCAAAAATTCAGATCCCGGGACGCTTCAGTGTGTATAACGCAATCTGCGCCGCCGGCGCCGCGCTTCAGCTCGGAATTGATATTGACACCGTAATAGAAGGTCTTGCCAAGGCAACGGGTGTAGTAGGACGTGTTGAGGTCGTTCCGACGGATACGGATTATACTGTAATTATCGACTATGCCCATACCCCGGACGGTCTTGAAAATATAATCAACTGCGTAAAGGGCTTTGCCGAGGGCAGAACAATTGTGCTGTTCGGCTGCGGAGGCGACCGTGACAACACCAAGCGCGCAGTTATGGGCGAGATTGCCGGACGTCTGGCGGACTACAGCATAATCACCTCGGATAACCCCAGAACAGAGGATCCTGAGCTTATAGTCCGTGAGATCGAAGAGGGTATGAAGAGAACAGACGGCAAATATACGCTTATAACAGACCGCCGCGAGGCGATAGGCTATGCGCTTGATATTGCGAAGAAGGGTGATGTGATCATTCTCGCGGGCAAGGGTCAGGAAACCTATCAGATAATAGGTAAGGAAAAGTTTGACTTTGACGAAAGAATAGAGGTTTATAAGCACTTAAAGAAAAATTAAGAGTCAAAAGACAGATAGGGGACTGCCGTTTTTCGGCAGCCCCTTATTGTGAATATATAGAGGAGGCATTTTATGCAGGTCTTGACGATAAAGGATATATTGCGCGCAACAAAGGGCGAGATTATTTCAAAAACAAGCAATTCCGCAGGGCTGGAGATCACAGGTATAACAAGGGACTCGCGTGAGGTAAGCGAGGGCGTTCTGTTTGTGCCGCTGAAGGGTGAGAAGGTTGACGGACACGATTTTGTGAAGTCCGCATTGGAGCACGGCGCGTCAGCCGCGCTTACGGAAAAGGATATTGAGCGCGCCAAGGGTACGCTTATACGCGTTAAGGATACAAGAAAAGCGATGGGTGATATTGCCCGTTATTATAAAAAGAAATATTTTGTTCCGTCTGTTGCCATAACGGGCAGCGTCGGAAAGACGACTACAAAGGATATGGTTTATGCCGTTCTTTCGGCGCACTACAACACGCTTAAAACACCTAATAATTTCAATAATGACATCGGTGTGCCTCTTACCATATACGGTCTTAGGGAGGAGCACGAGATGGCAGTAATTGAAATGGGAATGAACCATTTCGGAGAAATTGAGTATCTTGCAGGTATCGCGCTCCCGGATGCGGCGATCATAACAAATATAGGCATGTCCCATATTGAAAATCTCGGCTCACAGGAGGGTATCTTTAAGGCAAAGATGGAGATTACAAAGCTGTTTACCGAAAAGAATACCTTGTTTGTAAACGGTGACGATAAGTTCTTAAAGACCGTAACGGGAGGCCCGTACAGTGTAGTAAAATATGGTCTTGACCCGTCAAATGATGTCTATGCGAAGGATATAGAAAACAACGGACGCTCCGGTGTGGAGTTCACGGTTGTATATGACGGCGGTGAGTTCAGGGCGGCGGTTACGCAGCCGGGAATCCACAATGTGTATAACGCGCTTGCCGCGGTATGCGCGGGACTTCATTTCGGCGTGAGCGTTGAGGAATGTATAAAGGGTCTCAAGGAATGTGAGTATACCTCGCAAAGGCTTGAAATAATTGAGCATAACGGCATTGAGATAATCAATGACTGCTATAACTCATCGCCCGATTCAATAAGGGCGGCGCTCAAGGTGCTTAAGGCTTCATCTAAGAATAATAAAATTGCAGTTCTGGGCGATGTGCTTGAAATGGGAGATTTTGCGGAAAAGGCGCATTATGACCTCGGTAAGGATATTGCGCAGAGCGGTATAGATTTGCTTGTGACAGCAGGTGAAAACGCGTCAAAAATTGCAGAGGGCGCTAAGGATAACGGCTTTGACAATGTTAAGGTATATGAAACTACGGCTGATGCCGCAGAAGCGATAGCCGGAATTGCCGGGGCGGGTGACAGCGTGCTTGTCAAGGCATCGCACGGTATGCATTTTGAGAAAATAACCGATATATTAAAGACACTCTGAGGAAGGAATAATATTTATCATGCAGAATAAAGCAGTAACAATGGGATTTGTTTTTATAATAGCTTTTGCCGTAACGGCAATTCTAGGTCCGGCGTTTATCCGCTGGCTGCACAAGCTTAAATACGGTCAGGAAATCCGCGAGGAGGGACCTAAGTGGCATCAGAAAAAGTCCGGGACACCGACAATGGGCGGAATTATGTTCATTGTAGGAATAGGCGTTGCGCTTATAGCGTGGCTTATCGCAAGATTTATTGTTACGGACACGATTGAGGGAACCGCGCTTTATGCGCTCATAATATACATTTTTTCTCTCGGCTTCGGAATTGTCGGTTTTATTGATGATTACATTAAGGTTGTAAAAAAACGCAATCTCGGACTTACGCCGCTTCAGAAGCTGTTATTGCAGCTTGTTTTTGCGGCCGTATATGTGATTATAATGTATCGTATAGGGGCATTGAGTACGGCAATCATAATACCGTTTATAAGAATAATACCGTTTATAAGATATTCGTTTTTTATTCCTATTTGGCTGTACATACCGTTTGTCATGTTTGTTGTTGTCGGAACGGTTAACGCTGTAAATCTTACAGACGGACTTGACGGTCTTGCTTCAAGCGTTACCGTGGTTGTCGCGATTTTCTTTGCGTTATTTGCGGCAATATGCGTATACGGAGAGTTGATGATGCATGTCGCCCTGTTCGGCGCGGCTGTAGCAGGAGGACTTCTCGGCTTCCTTATATACAACAAATATCCGGCAAAGGTATTCATGGGCGATACAGGCTCGCTTTTCTTAGGAGCGGCGGTTTCTCTTATGGCGGTTGCGATGAATATGCACCTGTATCTGATCATTGCGGGCTTTGTATATTTTGCGGAGACGCTTTCGGTAATAATGCAGACAACATATTTCAAGTACACCAAAAAGAAGTACGGCGAGGGACGCAGAATATTCAAGATGACGCCTATCCACCATCATTTTGAAATGATGAACTGGAAGGAAACAAAGATCGTAGGGGTTTTCACGCTTGTTACACTGATTCTATGTGTTATAGCATTTTTCGCATAAAAAGGAGAGGAGCTGTATATGGCAAATTCGGAATACGGCCGCGGAACAAGACGCGTGACGGCCTCTGACAGCCTGACAAAGCGCAGAAACAGCGCAAAGCGTACAGCAGAGCGCGGCACATCCTCAACTAACACGAAAAGATCGGTACGACAGACTTCAGCGGCAGCTGCACCGGGAGGCGCGGCATCGCGTGGCAGGACAGCAAGGAATGACGTCAGAGCGCGGCGGACGACGGTGAGCGAAGAAAGGACGGCCCGCCGTTCTTCGGTCAAAAAGAGCAGAACCGCGGCGAGAAAGCCGTTAAGAGAACAGATGGCAAGGGCAGGAGAGCTTGACTATACTCTGCTGTTTCTCATAATCCTTATTGTTGCGCTGGGGCTTATCGTAATGCTTTCAGCGTCAGCCCCCACAGGTAAAAGTATATACGACGACTCATATTATTTCTTCAAGCGTCAGCTGCTGTTCATAGTTATGGGCTTTGTAGGTATGTACATAATTTCGAGAATTGACCTCGAAAGCTATCAGTATCTTATACCCCATGCCTTCTGGGCGTGCGTACTGCTGCTTATACTCGTTCTTATACCGGGTATAGGAGTAAAGGTAAACGGTGCCCGCAGATGGCTGAATATTCCGTTTATCCAGTTTCAGCCGTCGGAGCTTATGAAGCCGGTTATTGCGATGTATATTGCCGATCTCGTAAGACGCGGTCATATTGATCTGCATAAGCTGAAGGATAATTTTAAGTGCGTTGCATATATCGGTATAGTCGCTTTGCTGCTCATGTGTGAAACACATCTCAGCGGTACGATCGTTATTGTCGGTATTGCCATATGCGTTATGCTCGCCGGCGGAACACCGGTTAAGTCTGTAATATTTGCAGGCATAGCGCTCGCGCTGATGGTATTTGTATACCTTCAGTTTGACCCGACCAGAATGGAACGAGTTAATTCGCTGATTGACCCGTTTGCGGACGCGCAGGACAGCGGCTACCAGATCTCACAGAGTATATACGCGATCGGTTCTGGCAGACTTTTCGGACTTGGACTGGGTCAGAGCGTTCAGAAGTATTCGCATCTTCCTGAGCCGTATAATGACTTTATTTTCGCCATTGTATGCGAGGAGCTGGGCTTTGTGGGCGGTGTTGTGGTAATTCTTCTGTTTGCGGCGCTGTTTTTAAGAGCGATGACTGTCGCGGTCAAGGCGCCGGATACATGGTCAACGCTTACATGTATCGGTATTGCCTCCCAGCTTGGTATTCAGGCGGTTCTGAATATGGGCGTTGCGGTTTCCATTATACCGAACACGGGTGTATCGCTGCCGTTTTTCAGCTATGGAGGTACTTCAATTTTCATACTCCTGTTGGAGATGGGGATATTGTTGAATATATCGCGCAAGAGTATAAAGAATTAATTATTATAGAGAGGTAATAACAAATGAGAGTAATATTTGCCGGAGGCGGAACGGGCGGACATATAAATCCCGCAATTTCAATTGCCGATTATGCCAAAGCGCATGACAAGAGCTTTGAGGCGCTGTTTATAGGAACGCGCAGAGGACTTGAAACAAAGCTTGTGCCTAAGGCGGGATATGATATAAAATATATTGATATTGAGGGCTTCAGCCGTAAAAACATGCTGAAAAATGTCGGAGTCCTTAAAAAGCTTATGAAGGCGCAGAGCGACTGCCGTAAAATCATACGCGATTTCAAGCCGGACTGCGTGGTATGCACGGGCGGATATGTAAGCGGACCTGTTGCTATGGCTGCCTCAAAGGAGGGAGTAAACGCTCTCATTCATGAGCAGAACGTTTATCCGGGACTTACGGTAAAAGGCTCGGAGAAGTATGTTAAATATCTCGCGCTGAGCTTTGATGAGACTGTAAACCTTTTAAAGCACAAGGAGAAGTGCGTTGTAACGGGTAATCCGATAAGGACGGAGATACTTAAAGCGGATAAGGAGTCGGCGCGCAAAAAGCTTGGACTTAAAAAGACATCGTTTATCCTTATATTCGGAGGAAGTCTCGGCGCGGACAGAATTAACGAGACTGTCATTTCAATGCTTCCCCGAATAAAGGAGAATAAGGACATTAAGCTTCTGTTCGGAACGGGAGAGCGCAACTATGAAAAGGTAATTCAAAGAGCAAAAGAGCTCGGAATAACGGATAAGGATAAGAATATCGAAATAACACCTTATATAGATAATATGGCACAGGTAATGGCGGCGGCGGATATTGTGGTTGCGCGTTCGGGAGCGATTACCGTTTCGGAAATTGCGGCTCTTGGCAAGCCGTCAATTCTGATCCCGTCACCGAATGTTGTGAGGAACCACCAGGAGCAGAATGCGCGTGAATTTGAGCGCAACGGCGCCGCGGAGGTTATAACAGAGGATGAGCTTTCGCCGAAGGTTCTATATGAGAGAATAGAAAAAATGCTCAGCGACAGCAGCTGTCTGGAACGTATGTCCCGTAATCTTAAAAAGATTGCAAAAACAGACGCGCTCGAAAAGCTGTATGGACTTATGAGAGATATGTCAAAAAAGTAATATAAAAACACATGCTGCGGCATGTGTTTTTATATTACCTGTTATT
>JBJEFT010000062.1:0-2713 GCA_051874315.1 Candidatus Ornithomonoglobus sp. | reverse complement strand
TGCGGAAATTTCAAAAGCGGAAAAGTTTGTTTTTCTGGAGTTTTTCATTATTAACAGAACAAGCTATATGTGGCATGCTCTTGAGGACATTCTGATTGAAAAAGCTGCTCACGGGGTTGATATAAGGCTTATGTTTGACGGCATGGGCTGTATGTCGATAATGCCTAAGGGATATGAGCGGGAGCTTGAGAAAAAGGGCATCAAGTGCCAGATTTTCTCACCTGTGCAGCCGCTGCTTTCAACCTATCAGAATAACCGTGACCACCGCAAGGTTATTGTGGTTGACGGCAGATGCGCATTTTCCGGAGGCATTAATCTTGCGGATGAATATATAAACAAAATAAAGCGCTTCGGACATTGGAAGGACAACGGCTTTAAAATCTGCGGTGAGGGCGTAAGAGGATTTACGGAAATGTTTCTGACTATGTGGTGTACGGCAGCGGCAACGGAACAGGTCGATTTCGGATATTTCATAGGCGAGTCGAAAAAGCACCCTTATCCGAATACCGAGGGTTATATTACCCCGTTCTGCGATTCTCCTCTGGATAATAAGCCTATAGGAAGAAATGCTTATGTTGATATACTTAATAATGCAAAGAAGTATGTCTATATAATGACGCCGTATTTTGTCATCGACGATTATATATTTGACGCGATGAGCTACGCGGTAACGCGCGGGGTAAACATAAAGCTTATTCTGCCGGGAATACCCGATAAAAAGATGCCTTATTGTCTTGCAAGGTCATATTATAAAGATCTGTTTGATATTGGTGTTGAGGTCTATGAGTATGTTCCGGGCTTTGTTCATGCAAAGACTACAATAAGCGATGATACCTGCGCGGTAGTGGGAACCATAAATTATGACTACAGGAGCCTTTATCTGCATTATGAATGCGCGGCATATATGGTAGGAGTGCCGCAGATAAGCGAAATACGTGAGGATTTTATTGACACGCTTGCGAAATGCCGCCGTGTAACTATAACAGAATATGAGAATTATCCATGGCATTACAGAGCTGCCGGAAGAGTGCTGAGATGTATTGCGACCATGATATAAGATATGTAATGTCTGAGAGGAAGAGGACTTCTTCTCAGGCATTTTTTTTTGCGCCGTTATGAATCCGATGCGAGAGCATGGTTAAACAGAAGCGATATGCACCATATTCCCGCAAGACCTACAAGTGTGTAGACAATGCGTGAAAACAGAGCCATCTGACCTCCGAATATCGCGCCTACTATATCATAGCCGAAAACTCCTATCAGAAGCCAGTTAAGCGCGCCGATAATAACGAGCACAAGTGAAATTTTAGTTACCATATCAGAATAATCTCCTTTCATACCGGTATTGTTTTTATCATTCCCGCGAAAAAATAAATTAGACGGTGTAATATTTTTAATACATGACAAATATAATTAATAATGGAAGATTTTAAAAAAGGGGAATGATATGAGAATAAAAAAATTATTTATTCTGTCTTTGGCGGTTATAATGATAACTGCCGCAGCATTCTGCGTTTTTGCGGATGAAAGTGATATTGATAAAAGCATTGAATTTCTTGACAGCTATGGATGGTCGGTGGCGGAAAAGCCTGTGGAGGAATCGGAGGTAAAAATACCCGCGGAGTTTGACGAGGTATATAAGAGCTATAATATAATACAGAATGAGGCAGGACTGGATCTTATGCCGTACAGAGGAATGAGCGGCACGCGGTATACGTTTATTGTGACAAATTATCCTGTTGATGTGGGCGAGCCTGTCCGCGCAAATGTGATTTGTATAGAAGGCGTTCCGGTGGCGGGGGATATTATGACTGTAAGTATAAACGGATTTATGCATTCATTGGAATATTAACCGAAAAATTTACCTATTGACAGATTATATAATTTATAGTATAATATAAATATTACAAAAATATTAAGATAATTTTATAAATATTACAAAAAATAACACGAAATGAGTTGATAAAATATGAAAAAGATACTTACTGCCGGGACAGCTGTTATTCTTTCAGTTATAACATCCGCGGCAGCCTTTGCCGCGTCGATCCCGGATCACAGAGGGACAAGCCTTGATAATTTTTCCATAGGGACAAGCAAGGTCAGCGCAAAGGTTTCACAGTACAATGATATTTTCAAGCAGGCAGGGGATCAGTTCGGTATTGACCCTAATATACTGGCGGCCGTATGTATGCAGGAGTCGGGCGGCGTAAATTATCAGTATCGTTCGGATGGCAGCTCGTATCCCGCATGGGGAATAATGCAGATTGAGTACACGAACAACGGCTCTTTTGCGAAATTCGGTGAGGATCAGACAGGCTGCGCGTGGACGTCGGAGGACAGACTTGACCCTTCAAAGGCCGTACCTTATGCGGCGTATCTTCTGTCGGAGGCTCTTTATAAATACGATTGTGATTATGCCAAGATGCTCCAGTCATACAATTTCGGATCAACGGTATTGGACAGAATCATAGCCGCGGCGGGTGATAACTGGCTTAACGAAAGAGCAAATGCCGTAAGCTATGTAAGCAACTGGTCGTACAGTACATATGGTGACAAGGAGTATGTTGAGCATGTGCTGCGTTATTACTGCAATAACATTGACTACATAGGCTCAAAGGTAAGGCTTAACGGCTCGCTTGTCAGATTTGATAATCAGTACCCGATAATTGACGGCGGAACAACAATGATACCTGTAAGGGCAATAAGCGAGATA
>JBJEFT010000061.1:0-2715 GCA_051874315.1 Candidatus Ornithomonoglobus sp. | reverse complement strand
TAGCGAGTATGATGCGGATACTCTGAAAAATGAGTATGAACGGGATATGGCAAAGGGAATGAACCCGAAAATCCCAGTTCATTATTTTTCAAAGGATGATCCAACCAAAAAGCCTGTTGTACGTTGGCGCTCGCATGCTCATCTGCTGTTTGCGAACTGGCTTAACTATTTTGTATATCAGATTACACCGTATAATATTGACGATATTAATTAATGATAAATATTGTTAAATTAAAACGAATATCAACAGACAGCGCGGCAGTAATTATAATTGCCGCGCTGTTGTATAATTGACACCTGTATGAAAGAGGGGAACGAAAATAGCTGTTAAAACAAAATCGGTATATATATGTAACGAATGCGGCTATAAGTCGCTGAAATGGATGGGTAAATGTCCGGGCTGCAATAAGTGGAACACATTGGAGGAAACTCTTGAAACGCCGGCTGCGAAAAAGCCGTCCGCGGCTTCCGGCGCGGGAATGACCGCAGTAAAGAGTACGCTGAACCGTCCGCAGCAGATAACGGCGGTAAAACGGGGTTATGAATCACGTTTTTCGACGGGAATGAGGGAGCTTGACAGGGTTCTCGGCGGCGGAATGGTAAACGGCGAGCTTATTCTTGTAGGCGGTGATCCGGGTATCGGAAAGTCAACGCTGCTGTTGCAAATCTGTGAAAACATAGGAAGAACAAAGAAAATTTTATATGTGTCCGGCGAGGAAAGCGCGGCGCAGATAAAAATACGCGCGGAGCGTTTAGGCGTAAACTGTGAAAATCTGTTTCTTATTTCGGAAACGGATGTGGAAACCATTCTCAGTCATATAACGGACAGCAGGCCGGAGGTCGTTATAATAGACTCGATCCAGACAATGCACATCGAGTCCATCCAGTCCGCGTCGGGAAGCGTTCCGCAGGTGCGCGAAACGACAAACGCGCTTATGCGCCTTGCAAAGTCAATGGCTATCTCAATGTTTATCGTAGGTCATGTCACAAAGGACGGCTCTCTTGCCGGACCGAGGGTTTTGGAGCATATGGTGGACTGCGTTCTGTATTTTGAGGGCGACCGACAGCTCAGCTTCAGAATTTTGAGGGCGGTAAAGAACCGCTTCGGTTCAACGAATGAAATCGGAGTCTTTGATATGCGCGACACAGGTCTTGTCGAAGTCGCAAATCCCTCTCAGATGCTTTTGGAGGGGAGACCGGAGAATATTTCCGGCAGCGCCATAGTCTGCGCAATGGAGGGCAGCCGCGGGGTACTGGCGGAAATTCAGGCTCTTGTTACTCCCACGGGCTTCGGCAATCCGCGAAGAATGAGCGCGGGAATTGACCTCAACCGTGTATTCCTTTTAATAGCGGTGCTTGAAAAGCGCGCGAGGATGAATCTTTCAAATTCGGATGTCTATATAAATGTTGCGGGAGGTCTCAGGATAGATGAGACGGCAGTGGATCTCGGAGTATGCGCCGCAATCGCGGCGAGCATGTCGGATTCCGTGATACCCTCGGATATGCTGTTTATAGGCGAGGTCGGACTGGGCGGAGAGCTTAGAGCGGTGGCACAGGTCGAAAAAAGGCTTACGGAGGCGGCAAATCTCGGCTTTAAAACAGCGGTTGTGCCGAAGCAGTGTCTGAGGGGAATGACGCCGCCGGAGGGAATAAAAGTATTCGGAATAAGAACAATAGGTGAAGCAATAGCGATGTTCAGAAAATAAAGGAGCTTGCAAAATGAAAGAAAAAATCTATACGATACCGGTAAACGAAGCATATGATAAGGACTGTGAATGTCCGCTCTGTGAGCTTGAAAAACAGCAGGAGAAGCAGGCTGTCGGGTATGCGCTCGGCGCGGCAATGATGGAGCCTGATTACAGAATGGAATCAAATGAAAAGGGCTACTGCAACCGCCATTTTGCGCAGATGTTTGAAAGACCGAACAAGCTGCCGCTGGCTCTCGTGCTTGACACTCATCTTATAGAGATAAGAAAAAAGCTTGAAAAGCTGGAGAAAACCGCAAAGTCACTTGAAAAGGAAAAGGCGGGACTGTTCAAAAAAAGCGGAGCGGATAAGGCTGTTGCTGAAATTGATGAAATTCTCGGTAAGACAGAGCACAGCTGCATGGTATGCGAAAAGGTTAATCATAACATGGAGAAGTTCATAGATGTGCTTATATATCTGTGGGCGACAGAGCCGGATTTCCGTGAGAAGTTTGATAAATCAAAGGGTGTGTGTCTTAAGCACTTTAAAATGCTTGCCGATTACAGTAAAAAGAGCGTAAAGGATGAGCAGGCGGCAAAATTTATGGGAGCGCTTATTAATAAAGAAATCGCGGAGCTGAACCGTATTCAGGAGGATGTGCATAAGTTCACGCTGAAATTTGACTATCGCAACCGCGATATGGAATGGGGAACCGCAAAGGACGCTCCGATAAGGACGATAGAGAAGATTTCGGGATATATTATAAACGATTACGAGGAAGAAAACTGATTTATAATATGGAGAGGGAAACACATACTTCCCCATATTATGGAAAATAAATTTTTTGTAAAAAAAGCTTGACAAACTGCTGATTATCGTGTATAATAGATGATGTTGTTGAGAAACAACAGGCAATTAAACGGTCCGGTAGTTCAGCTGGTTAGAACGCTAGCCTGTCACGCTAGAGGTCGTGGGTTCGATCCCCATCCGGATCGCCAAGCTCTGCATTTATGCAGGGCTTTTTCTTTG
>JBJEFT010000060.1:0-2727 GCA_051874315.1 Candidatus Ornithomonoglobus sp. | reverse complement strand
ACGTTAAGCATTTTTCATACTTTTATTTGTTAAACCTATTTAATTGACAAAAAGTCCGGAGTGTGTTATAATTAAAAAGCATGATAATTTAAGAAGGTGATTTAATGAAGAAAACTGCGGCAGTCGTTCCGGCATTGCTCGTTATGCTGGTATCTGTAACTGCAAATGCGGCTTACTCACAATACGATATACAAACCGCCGTTGAAAAGGCATTCGAATGGCATGAGCAGAATGCGTCACCGCGTAATTCGGCAGGATCCATTGCCTCTGATTTTTATATTATGTCACTGGCAAGAATGGGAAAAAGCTATGACTTCGATTCTTACATAAGGCTTACCGAAAAGCTCAACCCAACCACTCAGCAGGACGGACAGCGCCTTGTTATGACCTCCGCGGCGTGCGGTGAAAGACTGAGCAATTCTTTCGTCGGCTGGTATACATGGCAGCAGGACAATGCATCCGCCTCAGAGCTTGCGGGTACGATCATAACCCTTGACAGCGGACAATATACAATCCCGGAAGGCGAGGGCGATATAAACAATCTTGTAGGCGCGCTTTTGACTACGCAGCAGTCAAACGGCAGCTTCGGCAATGACATTGTTACAACCGCTAAATCAATTATCGCTCTGTCCACGAGAGCTAACACAGAGTATCATCTTTCCGGCACACATGATAATGAGCTTTATAAATATAATACCGGTTCTGCAATTGAAAATGCTTTGTCATATCTCTCGTCATGTCAGCAGTCAGACGGCGGCTTTACAACAGTTTCAAATACTGCCTATGTTATTGCAGCGCTTGACAGCATAGGAACGGATTCCGATGCCGATCCGGCATTTGTTAAGAACGGAGCAACACCTTTGAGCTTTCTTTTCTCACAGCAGGGCGACAACGGCAGCATAGCTTCCTCCCCCGACGATACCGCAATGATGGAGATGGCATATGTCAGCCGCCTGAGAGCCATGCAGGGCAAAGCTGCTTTCTTCAGCTTTATGAGCGGTGATTCTGTTGCCGCTGCTTCCTCCGATTCTACAGAAAACCACTCGGGAGAAAGCATAATTTCTTCTGACGGAGAGTCATCTTCAGCCGCAGCCTCATCAGCTTCGTCAGACAGTGATTCATCCGGCAGCACAGGAAGTACAAAGGAGATTATATCTTTAACCCCGCCTCCTACTAAGGAGCCTGAGCACTCTGCTGTAAGCGAAGAGGAATACGGACCGTTCCAGTTTGTAGGTCCTGTTCAACAGACGGACAAGCCGGATAAGAATTATGCCGTTAAAACGGAAAATAAAGAGGAAGAAGAGCCTGTTTCGGGCAGCACGATCGCAATCATTGCGGCCGCAATCATCGCTGCACTTGCGCTTGCGGGTTTCATAATTCTCACTGTTATAAGCAGAAACCCCGAAATGAAGAAAAAGCTTGAGGACGCGCTCTCTGATGCAAAGAAAAAGGCATCTGAATTAAAGGATAGAGCTAAAAAAACAGAGCAACAGCCTGAAAGCAATAATATTATTGATGAAATAGACTCATCGCATGAGGTTGTCCCAACAGAGGAGCTTTATGACCCTGACTTCATAAAGAAGCTGATTCCTGTTGATGAAATCGATATGTCTATTGATTCGCTCATTCCTACCGAGGATAACCCGTTGGAAGAGAATGACGACTCCAATTTGTCAGAAGACAGCGTAAAGAATTAAAAACTATATATATCTTGCATTAAGTAACTTCGTATTTTAATAATACCTGATACAAAAAATTCCTCCTTTTACATAATGGTAATGTTCAATATGTGAAAGGAGGAGTTTTTGTTTTAAATATATTTATAAATAATTTCCGTGAGCTTTTCCGGGAAGGCCTTAACAAATTCACAATAGCTCATTTTTGCGTCTGTTACCGCCTTGCCGATATCAACTATGAGCTTTGGGATGTCCGTTGTGAGGATCACGCCAAGCTCCTCACCGAAGCTTTCATGTCCCTGAAGGTCACAGCCGCCTGTGTGTATGCTGAATGCGGAATGAAGCTTTTTATCAATTACCTTGCCTTTGCCGTGAAAGCCTATACTTCCGATCTGGTGGGTGCCGCAGGAGGAGAAGCAGCCGCTTATGTGCAGCTTTGGAAGAGCGTCCGCGGGGAATCCGTACGGCTTTACAGTCCTGATGATTTCAGCAAGAAGTTCCTGTGAATCCCGTATACCCTGCTGGCATACTGCCGCGCCGATACACGCGACGGATTCTTCAATATCGCTTTCGGCGCCGCCATCTGTAGCTTTCAGCACCGCGGCAGCCTCGCCGCCGTCGCAGTTTATGATATATATTGTTTCATCGGGTGATACTCTGAGGCTTACCTCGGGCATATCCCGTATCGCGTCATATATCCTTTTGAGCGCCGCGGTATCCATAATTCCGCCGATAGGGTGGAATTTGACCGCGTAAAGACCGTCCTGCTTCTGCTCGATCATGCGTCGCGATGAAACGTCGGCAGTTTTTCCCGGCTTTGTATTCTCAGAAGCTGTATCCTCAATATCAAGTCCGCCTTCTGCGACAGCGGCGGAAAGCTGCGCGTTAAACTCCGATATAAAGCTGTCACCGAGAACCTCCTGCATATAGCGTGTGCGCGCCTTTGCTCTGTTCTCATAATTGCCGTATTTGCAGAAAAGACTGATCATCGCCTTTATATAATAGAGAACCTTGCTGCCGCAGACGGCATCAGCCACTTTAATACTCATTT
>JBJEFT010000059.1:0-10874 GCA_051874315.1 Candidatus Ornithomonoglobus sp. | reverse complement strand
AGACGTTAAAAACGGACTTAAATACTTCAAGCCCTCGGGCAGAATTATAAAGCAGATATACTCAATCGGACTTCCGGCAATCATCGCTCAGGCGCTCATGTCAATCATGACCTACGGACTTAACATCATACTCGTAAGAGTTGACGAGGCGCTTGTTACCGCATACGGTCTTTATTACAAGATACAGCAGTTTATTCTGTTCGCCGCCTTCGGTCTCCGTGATGCAATCACACCGATTGTATCCTTCAACCACGGCATGTGGAATAAAAAGCGTGTCAGAGACGGAGTAAAATACGGAATTTTATATACCGTAATTATAATGGCAATAGGACTTCTGCTTATAGAGATATTCGCGCAGCCGTTCGCAAGGCTGTTCGGACTCTCGGGTGAAACAGAGCAGATATGTATCGACGCTATGAGAGTTATTTCGGTAAGCTTCATTTTTGCAGGCATAAACATCGCATTCC
The DNA here is from genome assembly GCA_051874315.1 of Candidatus Ornithomonoglobus sp. GTDB lineage: Bacteria > Bacillota > Clostridia > UBA1381 > UBA1381 > Ornithomonoglobus. The sequence continues at coordinate 10,407 of JBJEFT010000059.1, read as the reverse complement.
AGGGGGTATATCAGGCACTTGACAGCGGTATTGAATCACTCGTAATCTCAATTTGCCGTCAGATATTGTTCATTCTCCCTGTAGCATGGCTCTTCACCATCATTGCCGGTATGCAGTATTCATGGATCATCTGGCTCACATTCCCCATCGGTGAAATTGCATCTGCAATAATTGGTACGGTGTTCCTTATAAGAATCAATAAAAAGAAAATCAGTATTATGAACTGATTTTTGATATAATCCCCTTAGAGTAGACAAATGAAATAACAAAAATATTTCATGTCTGCGCTAAGGGGTTTTTCTATGGGCAGAAAATCGAAATTCAGTTATAAGACAAAGCTGCAAGCTGTACTTGACTATCAGCAAGGTAAAGATAGAAGACTTTAACCGTCAGCCCAGAAAAGTCACTAAAAACAAGGGCGTATTTCCAACCGATGACAGTCTTGTGAAAATGCTCTGCTTTATAATTTGTATCAGTCATTATCAAATGAGGCAACCGTTACGGCAATCTCTCCGTTGTCGGCATCGCATACAACTACGCTGTCCTCTACGATTTTGCCCGTGAGAGAAAGACGGGCGAGCTTATCCTCAACCAGGGACTGTATCGCGCGCTTTAGCGGTCTTGCGCCGTACTGCGCGTCATAGCCCTTTTCAAGAATTATATCCTTGGCGGCATCGGTAATTGTAAACTGCGCCTTCTTCTCCGCAAGCTTTTCCTTTATATCCTTGAGCATAAGGTCTATTATCTGCTTCAATTCCGGCTTCTCAAGCGGCTTGAAGGTTACTATATCGTCGATTCTGTTAAGAAATTCGGGCTTGAAGAACTGCTTTAAGCTCTTTTCCACGTTATCCTTCATTGTGACGCTTGTGTCGCGGTTGAAGCCGGTCTTATTCGAGTTGAACTCGCTTCCGCTGTTTGTTGTCATAACGATGATCGTGTTCTCAAAGTTTACGACCTTGCCGTGACTGTCAGATATTCTTCCATCGTCAAGTATCTGTAGGAATACGTTAAACACATCCGGATGCGCCTTTTCGATCTCGTCAAGAAGAATTACCGAATACGGCTTTCTCCTTATCTTCTCCGTGAGCTGACCCGCGTCGTCATAGCCTACATATCCCGGCGGCGATCCGATGAGCTTTGACACGGCGTGCTTTTCCATATACTCCGACATATCTATTCTCACGAGGGCCTCCTCGTTATTGAACATTACCTCGGCAATTGTCTTTACAAGCTCCGTTTTTCCCACACCCGTGGGACCTGCGAATATAAACGATACAGGTCGCTTCTTTGCGGTTATGTCCGCCCTTCCGCGGCGTATTGCCCGCGAAACTGCCTTTACAGCCTCGTCCTGACCGATAACCCTCTCGTGGATCCTGTCCTCAAGATGTAAAAGCTTTTCGGATTCGTCCTCCGTAAGACGGTGTACAGGTATCTTTGTCCAGCCCTCTATCACCGCGGCTATATCGTCGAACGTGATTTCAGCCTTCTGCGCCTCTGCCTCCATTGCCTTTTTCTTTTCCTCAAGACGCAGCTTCTCCGAATGGAGATTTGCAAGCTTTTCATAATTTATTATATCTGCGCTGTCGCCGGTTTCGTTATTAATTTCCTCTTCCTCCGCCGCGATGGCTTCCATGCGGTCCTTTATCAGCGAAAGCTCATAAAGGCTCTTGTTTCTGAGATTGACGCGGGAGCCTGCCTCGTCGATCACATCGATCGCCTTATCCGGCAGGAAGCGGTCGGTTATATACCTCTCCGACATTCTCACCGACTGCTCAATGCTCTCACGGCTGATTTTTACCTTGTGATAGTTCTCGTAGTAGTCCTTTATGCCCTCAAGTATCTCGATACTGTCCTCGATTGACGGCTCGTCAACCAATACCGGCTGGAAACGGCGTTCAAGAGCGGAATCCTTTTCGATATGCTTGCGGTATTCGTTAAGGGTCGTTGCGCCGATTATCTGTATCTCGCCGCGCGCAAGGGCGGGCTTTAAGATATTTGCCGCGCTCATTGCGCCCTCAGCGTCGCCCGCAGCGACTATATTGTGAATTTCATCTATAACAAGGATCACGTTCTGTCTTTCCTCAGCCTCCTTAAGAAGCGACTTAAGTCTTGATTCAAACTGTCCTCTGAACTGTGTTCCCGCGACAAGCGCCGCAAAATCTATGAGGTACAGCCGCGCGTCAAAGAGCTTGGGCGGAACATTCTTTTCAAATATTCTCATCGCAAGTCCCTCCGCGACCGCGGTCTTGCCCACACCCGGCTCGCCTAAAAGCACAGGATTGTTCTTCTGACGTCTGTTTAAAATCTGGATAACGCGCTCAACCTCGCTGTTTCTCCCGACGACCCTGTCAACCTTGCCCAGAGCCGCTCTTGCGGTAAGGTCGGTGCCGTAGGTGTCAAGCACACTCTTTTTGCCGTTTCTTCTGCCGCCCTTGGCGTTCTTTTCCTTCTTCTTTTTGTCGGCATTGCCCGGCATATTCTCCTCCGGCTCATCCTTTTCGCCGAACGGCATTGGAAATCCGCCGAAAATGTTCTGCATGAAATCCGAAATCGGCGCGGTTGCCGCTCCGCCCTCGGAATCCTCATCGCCGTCCATGCCCTGCATCGCGGCAAGCATATTTTTTTCCGCCTCCGCCATGCCCTCGGGACCGCCCATGCTTTCGATGAACTCATTCATCTGGTCGTTCATCTGCTCTATTTCATTATCACCGATACCGAATCGCTCAAACATCTGATTAACGGACGGAAGTCCCAGCTCCTTTGCGCATTTAAGGCAGTAGCCCTCCATTGAGGTCTTGTTCCCCTCTACCTTTGTAATGTACATAACAGCCGGTCGCTGCCCGCATTTTATACACATATCCATTTAATATCTTTTTCCCTTCATTATAGTACATGTCTATACATTTTACTATTGTATCATATATTTTATAAAAATAAAAGACTTTTTTTCAAAATTCATATTTTATTTGCAAATTAAATATTATAGTAACATACCAAAAAACGGTATATTGCTTTCTGCAAAAGAAAACAATATACCGTCCGATAGCATTACAGAGTTCCGAAAAGTCTGTCTCCCGCGTCTCCCAGACCCCGAACAATATAACAGTCCTCGTTAAGACGCTCGTCCACAGCGCCGCAGTAAATACTTACACTATTTTTATAGAATTGTAAATAATGAATTCCAATCTTTGCTTAATAACAAAATATATTGCTTTCGCTCAGAAATTAAATATCCCCTTTTCCTTCAGTATCTTTTCCGCCTCGCCCGCAAGATAGAGCGAGCCGCAGATACATACAAGACCTTTCTTTCCCGCCGCTTCAACGGCTTTGTCGAGCGCCTTTTCAATATCCGGCTCGGCAATGCACAAAACGCCTGATGCGTCGGCTGTCTGCTTTATTTCATCCGCCTTCAGCGAGCGCGGCATTGGCACCTCTGTCGCGATAATACGCTTTGCCGCCCCGGCAATCGTTCTTATACATTCCTCATAGCTTTTATCCTTCATCATTGCAAGAACAAGCGTTACAGGACGACCGTCCTCGGACAGCGCTGCTTTAAGAGCTGTTATTCCGTCTATGTTGTGTCCGCCGTCTATTACAATATTATCGGCAACAAACTCATAGCGCGCCTTCCACCGCACATTTTCAAAGCCCTCGCATATCGCGGTATCGGGAATTTCCCAGCCGCGGCGGCGCAGAGCGTATATGGTTTCCAGCGCGACGGACGCATTCTCGCTCTGATACGCGCCATTTAATGCCAGATGATAGCCCCATGTCTTATATATGAAGCTGCCCGGCTTTCTCTCTGCCTTATCACAGATCGTAAGGTTCGCGCCCGCGGCTGCGGCGGCCTTTTCAATAATTTCGCGCACATGCTCATTCGGCGCGGATACCGCCTCGCATCCCGGCTTTATTATGCCGCACTTTTCCTCAGCGATTTTTTCCACGGTATCTCCGAGATACTGCATATGATCCATGCCTATTTCCGTAAGCACAGCCGCCTCCGGTGAGGAAATTATATTTGTCGCGTCAAGTCTGCCGCCCATACCCGTTTCAAGCACGACAATATCACATTCCATATCCGTAAAATATTTCATCGCCACAGCGAAAATAAACGCAAATTCCGATACCTGCGCGGAGGTTCTCTCCATTATATCGGACACTGCGGTCACATACTCCGCAAGCGCAGCATCGGCAATCATCTCATTGTTTATCTGTATCCGCTCGTTGAATACCACAATAAACGGCGAGGTAAAAAGACCTGTTTTATATCCCGCGCGCTTTAAAATTTCCGCCGTCATCGCGCACACGGAGCCTTTTCCGTTTGTTCCGGCAACGTGTACAAATTTAAGCCTGTCCTGCGGATTGCCCATAGCCTCCAGCAGCTTCCCTAAATTTATATTTCCCAACGGACGGATAAATTTTGGTATCGCGTGTATATATTCTATCGCTTCATTATAATTCATCTTCCTTACTCTCCTCCTGTTACTGTATATATTATACCACACTTATCCAAAAAATCAACGTCCGGCATCAAAAATAATATTGCTTTTGTCTGATATTTCTGATATAATATTATGTTGAAAAAATGCAAAAGAAAGGGAGCTTACATAATTATGAGCAGAAATACGCAAAACAGTTCGGAACAATATGACCGCATGATAAACACATCGGTTCATAAGCTGATCATAAAGCTTTCCGTGCCGACGATCATAAGCATGATGATCACAAATATATACAATCTTGCCGATACCGCATTTGTCGGAAAGCTCGGCAACAGCGCCAGCGGCGCCGTCGGCGTGGTGTTCGGATTTATGTCGATCTTACAGGCGGTGGGCTTCCTGTTCGGTCAGGGCGCCGGAAGTATTATTTCAAGGCGTCTGGGGCAGCGCAACAATAAAGCGGCAAACGAAACCGCGTCAACCGCGTTTTTCCTTTCGTTCTTTCTCGCGATCCTCATATCCGTCATATGCTTTCTGACGCTTGATAAGCTGGTTATTGCCTTAGGCAGCACCGACACGATCGCGCCGTATGCCAAAACATATATTGCCTTCATACTGCTTACCGCGCCGTTTATGGTAACGGGCTTTACTATGAATAATATCCTCCGCTATGAGGGAAAGGCAATGCTCGGAATGATAGGTCTTATGACGGGCGGTATTCTTAACATCTTCGGCGACGCTGTATTTATGTTCGGCTTTAAAATGGGTATCGCCGGCGCGGGACTCTCAACCGCGATCTCACAGTTTATAAGCTTCTGCATACTGCTCAGCATGTTTTTAAGAGGAAAAACAGAGTGCGTAATTTCAATAAGGCATATCAGGCTTAAAATGAACCATCTGTTTGATATTACTGCAACGGGTCTGCCCAGCCTTCTGCGCCAGGGCTTAAACAGCATTACAACGATCCTGCTCAATACGGAGGCTGCGGTTTACGGTGACGCGGCGGTCGCGGCAATGAGTATCATTTCAAGAATTACGTTCTTCGTATTCTCCGTTGCCCTCGGTATAGGTCAGGGCTTTCAGCCGGTGGGCGGCTTTAACTACGGCGCGGGAAAATACGGCAGAGTGCGCAAGGCATATAAATTTACAATATTTCTCGCGGAGGGGCTTATGCTCATTATGACGGCCGCTGTATTTATAGGCTCGGATCATCTGATCGGAATTTTCAGAAATGACATAGACGTAATAAGCATCGGAACAAGAGCTTTAAGGCTGCAATGTATCGCGCAGCTCCTTCTGCCGTTCTGCATGGCAACGGAAATGCTTATGCAGAGTACCGGAAAGAAGCTCGGCGCATCAATACTTTCCGCAACGAGAAGCGGTATTTTCTTCATTCCCGCCCTGCTCATTTTAGCCCGCCTGCGCGGACTTTCCGGCATACAGGAGGCGCAGCCGTCAGCATTGGTGCTCTCGGTTATCCCGACAGTATATTTGGCGGTTCACTTTTTTAAGGCATTACCCGAAAAAGACAAAAATAATTAATCAAAAAAGGATATACCGCATTCTCTGAAACAATACGGTATATCCTTTTATTTTGTGGGCTTTTGAAAGCGCCGCAGTTTACATTTCTTCCATTGCCTTAATGCTTTCAAGCACCTTGTCAAGCATAGCCTTATATTTTTCAAGCTTTGCCTTTTCCTCATCGACAAGCTTCTGCGGCGCCTTTGCTACAAAGCCCGCGTTATTGAGCTTTCCATCGGCGCGCTTTATCTCGCCCTCAAGCTTTTTCTTCTCGGCGTTAAGTCTTGCAAGCTCCTTATCCTTGTCAACAAGCTCGCTCATCGGGAGGAATATCTCCGCTCCGTGAACAACGATGTTGACCGCGTTTGCGTCAATGCCGTCCTTTGAGCCGGTTACTGCAACCTCGCTTGCCGACGCAAGCTTTTCAAAGAATGCCGCGCCCTTTGCGAACACGTCCGCGTTCTCCGTAACAATGATCGTCTTAGCCTTCTTTGACGGCGGCACGTTCATCTCCGCGCGTCTGTTTCTTACGGCTGAGATCGCGCCCATGATCATCTCCATCTGCTTTTCCTCCTCAGGATAGCAGAGCTTTTCATCGTATTCGGGATAACGGCTTATTACGATACTCTCGCCCTCGTGCGGGAGGTGCTGCCAGATCTCCTCTGTGATAAACGGCATGAACGGGTGCAGCACCTGCATTGTGCTTGAAAGCACATATGTGAGAACATACTGCGCCGTTTTGCCTGTCGGGTTCTCCTTGTCAAACAGTCTCGGCTTTATAAGCTCGATATACCAGTCGCAGAGCTTTTCCCAGATAAAGCTGTAGATCTTAGCCGCGGCAACGCCAAGCTCGAACTTGTCAAGATTGGTCGTAACCTCCTTAACAAGCGTGTTAAAGAGCGATAATATCCACTTGTCCTCAAGCTGCAAATCAGCCGCATCGGGAAGCTTGTTTTCCGTTATATCAAGGTTCATAAGCGCGAAACGCGACGCGTTCCATATCTTATTGGCAAAGTTTCTGCTTGCCTCAACGCCCGGCGCTCCCACTATCCTGTTTACATTCGGATCAGGGTTCTTGCCTGCCGGTACCGGCGGGTCATAGGTAACCGGGAATCTCATGTCGTTGCCCGGCGCGACTCCCGTTACAAGAGTAAATCTCAGCGCGTCCGCGCCGTACATATCTATGATCTGGAGCGGGTCAACGCCGTTGCCCTTTGACTTTGACATCTTCTCGCCCTTGCCGTCGCGGACAAGACCGTGAATGAACACATGCTTAAACGGCGCCTGTCCCGTATGCTCACAGGCGGAGAATATCATTCTCGATACCCAGAAGAATATGATGTCGTAGCCTGTTACAAGCACGCTTGTCGGATAGAAGTAATCAAGCTCCGGCGTCTTGTCCGGCCAGCCGAGTGTAGAGAACGGCCAGAGCGCTGACGAGAACCATGTATCAAGCACATCCTCCTCCTGATGTACCTTGCCGCCGCACTTGGGGCATACCGTGATGTCCTCCTTTGAAACGGTCATTTCGCCGCATTCATCGCAGTAGAACGCCGGTATTCTGTGACCCCACCAGAGCTGACGCGAAATACACCAGTCATATACGTTCTCCATCCAGTTCATGTATATCTTTGAGAAACGCTCCGGAACAAATTCCGTATGCTTTTCGTTAACAGCCTTGATCGCAGCCTCCGCAAGCGGCTTCATCTTTACGAACCACTGATCCGATACGATCGGCTCGATCGTCGTTCCGCAGCGGTAACACTCGCCGACATTGTGGCTGTGGTCCTCGACCTTAACGAGAAGTCCCATTTCCTCAAGGTCCTTGATCATCGCCCTGCGGCACTCGTAGCGGTCCATACCCTCATACTTTCCCGCGTATGAGTTCATTGTCGCGTCGTCATTGAGAACCTTTATGATCTCAAGGTCGTGACGCTTTCCTACCTCAAAGTCGTTCGGGTCGTGAGCCGGCGTGATCTTTACGCAGCCCGTTCCGAATTCCTTGTCAACATATTCATCGGCAATAACAGGAATTTCTCTGTCGGTAAGCGGCAGAAGAAGAGTTTTTCCTATTATATCCTTATATCTCTCATCCTCCGGGTTTACCGCAACGGCAGTATCGCCGAACAGTGTTTCCGGACGTGTTGTGGCAATTATCACAAAATCATCAGTGCCCTTGATCGGGTACTTGATATGCCAGAAGTGACCCGCCTGCTCTGTATGCTCGACCTCCTCGTTTGAAAGAGCCGTGATACAGTTCGGACACCAGTTTATGATTCTCGGTCCGCGGTATATAAGACCCTTGTTATAGAGGTTTACGAACACCTCGCGCACAGCCCTTGAGCAGCCCTCATCCATCGTGAAGCGCTCTCTGCCCCAGTCGCAGGAGGAGCCTATTTTCTTGAGCTGATTGATAATGCGGCTGCCGAACTTTTCCTTCCAGTCCCATACGCGCTCCAGGAACTTGTCGCGTCCGAGGTCATAGCGTGTAAGCCCTTCCTTTTCGCGCAGCTCCGCCTCAACCTTGATCTGTGTCGCGATACCGGCATGGTCCGTGCCCGGCACCCACAGTGTTTCATACCCCTGCATTCTCTTGTAACGGATAAGAATATCCTGTAACGTTTCGTCAAAGGCGTGTCCCATATGGAGCTGACCCGTTACATTCGGGGGCGGGATAACAATGGTAAACGGCTTTTTTTTCGCGTCCACCTCGGCATGGAAATAACCCTTTGTTACCCAGTTATTATATAATTTATCCTCAAACTCCTGAGGATTATAAGTTTTTGCAATGTTCTTTGCGTCTTCCATCTTCTATAATCCTTTCCGGTTTATTATTTTACAAAAATCATGGTACAGATAAAAATAACTATGGAAATCACCAATGAAACCGTTTTAAGCTTTAAAATAAGCTCATCCGTAATTTCCTCTTCCTTTTTCCGTAGTATCTTTTCGGCAAAGGTCCGCGTTCTGTAGCATATAACGAGCAGCAGCGCGCATATTGCCAGCAATACGATTTTTAATACCATTAAACATCACCTGTCCCTTATTATCTCATTTTCAGCGGCATTTGTCAAGGTTTATTCTGAAATTTATAGTCATATTTTAGTCAGGACAAGCATATAAATAATTATAATCAAACAAAAATAACGATTGCGGCAGAGCCGCAGTAAACTAAGGAGGATTATCATTATGGATATTACAAACAATCAGGCGCAAGTTACAGGCACTATTATGGATGAATTTAAGTTCAACCATGAAATATATGCCGAAAAATTCTACACATTCACACTGAATATACCGCGGCTGAGCGGAACGGACGATTCCGTGCGCGTTATGGTATCGGAAAGACTTCTCGCCGGAGAAAGCTTCGGGATAGGTGATGTTGTTGACATTGAGGGGCAGTTCCGTTCCTATAACAGCTACGAGCCGAGCGGCGAAAACCGCCTTGTTCTCACAATTTTTGCAAAGGATATTCAGAAAAACAGCGGTGAGCGCAGCCACAACCCGAATATGCTCTATTTAAACGGCTTCATCTGCAAGGCGCCCGTCTACAGGACCACGCCCTTCGGACGCGAGATCACAGATCTACTGATCGCCGTAAACAGAAGCTACAATAAATCCGACTACATACCCGTCATTGCATGGGGCAGAAACGCGCGCTATGCAAAAACGCTCAAGGTCGGCGACAACGTAAAGGTCTGGGGCAGGATACAGTCCCGCAACTACCAGAAGCGAATAAGCGACGAGGAAACTATCACAAAAACCGCATACGAGGTATCTGTGAACCGAATGGAGCTTGTTGACGAGGAACACGAGCATGAAAACGGGAGCGAGCATAAGGATGAAGTAAATGTATAACCTGCCGCGGAGCCTTTTTGGGGCTCCGTTTTTGTTATGCGCTTGTCCGCGGCAATACATCATCTCTTTAAGGTTTTCAGATACGCCTTCGTTTCGGGAGCAATACGATTGCTCTCAACAGCCTTTTGGATCGTCTTGTTGTGTGTCCATTTGTCAAGGCGGTTCTCCGTTAAATACACAATTGCCGCGTCATACTGCTTTGCCAGCGCCGTTGCAAAGTACCACGCTATCATCATATTAACATAGTATTCCTCCGACCTCACCGACGCGGCAAGCGACATACAGCTCTCGTCAAAATTATCGTCAAGATAAAGCTGCATCAAAAGACCTATCGCGTAACGCACAGTATATGTATGCGGACTTTTTATCCATTCATAGATCTCCGGCAGCAGTTTTTCAGTATTCTTTCTGAACACCTCAGGCGTAAACATATCGCAGGTCGCCCAGTTATCTATATACGGCAGAAACCGTTTCGTTTCGGCAAGCGCCGTTTCATAATCCTTTATTCGGGCAACAATAAAAGCGTGAAGATTGTTTTCCTCATAATAGGTATGCGGCAGGTCATTGAGAAAATCCCGTATATTTTCCC
>JBJEFT010000058.1:0-2734 GCA_051874315.1 Candidatus Ornithomonoglobus sp. | reverse complement strand
GCGAGGAAAGACTGCTTGAAGAGCGCAGCGCGCTCAGTTATGCAAGACGTCAGGGTGAAGCTAAAGGCAGAGCTGAGGGCAGAGCCGAAGGCGAAGCTAAAGGCAGAGCTGAGGGCAGAGCTGAGGGCAGAGCTGATATGATTGCCGCTTTGAGGGAACTGGGAATTGACGAGGCAACTCTACAGAAGGCGGCGGAACGCATAAACTGATCAATGAAGATTTACCGGAACAGGAGGGCATTTATTGTTCTCCTGTGTTTTTTTTTGGGCTAAGATAAACAATAATTAAGCTACAATTAAGAGCAAAGCAATTTTTTATAAAAAACTCACAAAATTTTTTTGTGCAATCTGCTTATTATTTGTTAATAATCTATGAATATTTTTTTAATTTTTTCACGTTGACAAAAATTTACCTGTATTGTATAATAAAATCAGTAAAAAATCTTTAATTCTTATGCTAAAGATATAAGAACGGACGGAGAGGAGAAATTTTATGAGATCAAAGAAATTGATTTCAGCAATGATTGCTTTCAGCATGGGTATATCGTCATTTGCGGGAATTATTACCGCAAGTGCCGAGGACACAGGAACGAGTTATACAGAAACGATTTATAACTTTTCTGATATTCAAGCTGGAGAATACAACAGTAACAGCGAAAGTATAAGCTTATTTGATAGACCGCTTACAATCTCAAGTGAGGAAAAGGCAAACACCCAGACAGTGAGTAATACAATTACCACACCACTTGGAAATTCTGTAACTGTAACCCAAGCTCTTAGAGCAAAAAGACTTCAAATAAAGATTAGACTTAATAAAGATGACACAGTTGTTGTTTATTATGCCGGAACCGATTCAGGTGGAACCGACAAAAAATCGGTAAGCATGACTATCACCGCTCCAAACGGAACAACTGCTGCGAATGAGGATAATGATGAAAAAGGAGGATTACAACCATATACAATTTCCTGTACTGCAGATACTGCAGGTGATTATACTATAGTTGACAGCAGCACCGACACAGTCAGAACACTTGTATATGCCGTTGCGGTAAAATCCCCGGCAACAGAAACTCCAACGGAGTCTCCGACGGCTTCACCGTCGCCAACTCCGACAGCATCACCCACGGCATCGCCGTCGCCAACTCCGACAGCCTCACCTACGGCATCGCCGGATCCCAATACCTTGTATACAACAGTATATGATTTTTATCAACTGACAACTACTTATGAAGGTAGTATCGCCAAAGGCTCTTTTGCACCGACCACTGTTACGGCAGGCTCAAATGCTCCTGATATTCTGATAGATGCAACTAATGGTAAAGTTGGACAGAACAACGCGCAGTGGTCTCAGTTTACTAACGGCGCAAAGCTTACAATTCCCAATGTTCCGGCAGGAGCAGTTGTTTCATTAACCGTATATACAAACACGATTATAGAGATTAACGGAGTTCAGTATACCGGAACACAAGAGGCTGTATCATATACGGCAACGAAGCTTGAAGATGTTGTTATCACATCCTTGACTGACAACGGATACATAGGTCCTATTAAAATAGTAAGCACGGCATTTGGCGCATCGGGTGAAGCTGCAACAGAAGCTCCCGAGCCGACAGAAACGGATGCCGCTGACGTAACAGACGCTCCGACTACTGCTCCGGTAACAGTAATAACCAAAACTACTGTGGTGAAGGCTGCTGAAATGACACCGGCTCCAAAAGATGCTAATAACAGTCCTGTATTATATAGTGATCTGACACTTACAGCAAATACGGCATATTCGGCTTACTCTTTCATTTTCGGAGAGGATTTTGCAAATGTTGGTACAGATAAGTACGGATATCTCGGTGACAGCAGCTATGGTTCTGTTAAAAAAGAATTCACTACAACGGCAAACGGTCCGTGCACCTTCTATGTGCTTGCTTCATACGGCAGAGATACAAATCACATTACAGTAACTTCATCTAACGGCACAGTGGCTGCTGATGCTGTATCACCTACGCCAAGCGGCGTTGTCGGTACAGGCACAGCGGGTACAGAAACTCAGGATTTATATATCTACACATATACAATTCCCTCTCTTGCCGCCGGAACATACACCTTTGAATGGCATTCGGATTCATACGCCTCCGACTTAGTGGCATTGGCGATAGCTTCCAAAGAAACAACGAAAACCCTCTCGGCAGACACAGCATCAATCATAATAGGCGCATCCGAAATGACTCCGACCGCAAACGCTAACGGCGCTCCTAACTTATATCAGAATCTGACGTTTACGACAACTGCCGCATATACGCCTTATTCTTCACTTTTCGGAGTGAATTTTGCAAACGTAGGTACAGATAAATACGGGTATCTCGGCGAAAGCGCTAACGGTTCGGTTCAAACAGATTTCACTATAAACATAACTGAAGCAGGTTCATACACATTCTATGCTCTTAGTTCATATCCGTACCCATTAACCTCCAACCAGATCACAATAGGAGGGTACGATAATCCTAATATAACTTTCCCCGTGTCACCGATTCAAATAGGGCAGGTCGGCACTTGTACATGGGGCGCAGGCACTCAGAATCCGGAGGAGCAGAATTTGTATCTCTACTCATATACAATAGGTATGCCCCCCGAAAACGCCACCTATACCTTTAAATGGCAGTCGGATTCATACGCCTCTGACTTAGTGGCATTGGCAATAGTTCATAAGGACGAAAAAATCACTCCGATAAACGCTGAGTTTA
>JBJEFT010000057.1:0-2745 GCA_051874315.1 Candidatus Ornithomonoglobus sp. | reverse complement strand
CACGGTATAGGGTTTAATATTCATTATTCTGAATTCTTGCCTGGAGCCTTTTTACATAGCGTTTATATGCTCTGCTTCCGACTCTGACATATAAATCGTGGTTAATATTATAAAGCTCTCCGATAACATCGATAACTGCCTCCGGATCATATCCGTAAATACACATAAACGAGCATTCACCGTCAATTGTTTCAACATAGAATATATCCATTGACGATATAAGATCGCGCTTTGAGCGTGAATGCTCATACGGATAAAGCGTCTTTACAAAACGCTTTCCGGCCTCTGATGCGTTGCGCTTTACAAAATCCTTTGTTCCGACCAGTACAACGGAAAGCTCGTCTGCCGGAATTTCAGTCAGCTTTGTTTTAGCGGGCTTTAAATCCGATAAAAAGCCCCCGTTAATATCATAGGGAAGGAAGTCATTTGCCCAGCTTTTCATATAAAGAGTATTATCTCTGACCCTTATATATGTTCCGAACACGGAATTCAGTTTCAGCAGTGAAAGGATTACAAATATAATTGCAACTATCGCAAACGGAATCCCAAGCCAGAGTTTGGCTGTGGATATATCATATATTGCCATAATGAAACAGAACAAAAATAGAATTGCATATACGGCAATTACCATCAGGGCTTTTCCTCGTATTGACGAGTCGGCTGCTGCCTTAACTGAACCGGACATTTGTATCCTCCTTATTTTGTAAATCTTCTCGCACAGCTGAATTCATTTGTATAGTACGGTGTATCAATAGACTGGTACTGAATTACCGTACCCGAGTATGGCGCATGTATCATTGTATTGTTACCAACGTAAATACCTACATGGTGGACATTAAGACCACTTCCGAAGAACAGGAGATCTCCGGGCTGTAATTCATCTTTTGAAACAGGAATACCCTCGTTAACCTGTGTATATGTAGTACGGCTTATATCAATGCCTAATGACTTGAATACATACTGAACAAAGCCTGAGCAGTCGAAACCATTCGGTGTTGTGCCGCCCCAGACATACGGAACACCAAGATATTTTGCAGCCTCCAGACAGATTGCATCTCCTCCGGCTGATGACAGTCCTGATGCTGAAATTGCCGAAACAGTTGTCGGCTTTGTAATCTGAAGCTCATCGCTGCCTTCAAAATACTCAACCTTCTGCTGTGCGGCAGCAAGAGCTTTATACTTTGTAGTTGCCTTAACGGATTTTTCCGTAATCTTCTTGCGTTTAACTGTTGTTGTGTCTTCTGTTCCGTCAGGAACCTCTACATCTACAATTTCCTCATCATAGAAATATACAAGCCCCATTTCTTCATCCTCATAAATGGGGTAGAACTTTTCGCCGTCTTCAAGAATGTATTCTGTTAATACAGGCTCAGGAAGCTCAACCGTGATGTTGACATTTCCGTTTGTTTTAACAACACTCTTATCTCCGCGTCTTACCGCGCTTACATATATGTAGTAATCCCCGGGATCAATGTTGTTTATCTTTGCGCTTTTTGCATCCGTAACAGGCTGTGAAAGAAGCAGCTCTCCGTCGTTGTTATATATGTCTATAACAAAGTCGTGATACATATCACTTTCCCATGATAATTCAATGAAGTCATTATCTGTTGTTGTTTTGGCAGCAGTGACCTGCACGCTGTTTTCCGGCGCCTCACCGTATTGAACAGTAAATTCTTCACCATCAGAAGCTCCGTCCGGTTTTACAGCGCTGATTTTTATCGAGTAATCCTTACCGGCCTCAAAAAGCGAAGCATCAAATGTAAGCTTTGTATCAGTTGTCTTTATATAGCTGTTAACTATGTAGTCGTCATCCTCTATTGAGTAAATCTGAACAAAATATTCATCGGCTACGCTTTCTTTAAGCTCTATAACGACATCCTGACCCCCGTTGACAATTTCCTCATCAGCAGGGGAAACAATCTCAGGACATCCGGGCTCAGGGGTCGGAACCTCTGTCGGCGCGGCTGTGACCGAAGGTTCGGGAGTCTCTGTCGTGACAGGGACCGCTGATGTGTCGGCTGCGTTTGATGTATCGCTGATGGTGGATTCGGTCGGCCCAGAGGTTGGTATCACTGCTGCCGCCGGAATATTTGAAGCAGGAGTTGATTTGCCCGATGAGAGTATTATACTGCTTATTGTTGAAAATACGGTATCGGAATTCTCCGTGTTTTCGGCATCTGTCTGTTCTTCAGGTTCGGTTGAAGCCTCAGGAGTCTCAGTCGGTTCTTCGGTTGGCGCTTCTGTCGGAGCCTCGGTAGGCTCAAGTGTCGGAAGCACTGCGATGTCCTCGGAGGAGGTTGAATATGTATCACCGGTAAGATGAACCGAATCACCTGTGATGCTTGCCATTACTGCGTAGTCGTCAAGAATACTTGTTCCTACACCGACAGTCGTAATCCCGCTTGAAAAACATTCATTATTGTTCTTCAGAAGCTTGGCATAAATGCTGCATATATCATATCCCGCTTCATGCTCTGCATTGTCCATGATATGCTCATTGAGTGTGTCATGCGCAGTGTTGATGTATTTCGGCTGAGAGGCCATCTGCATTGCTGTCTGCCAGAGCTCGGAAGAGATGCTTACAGTATCAAGCCCGTTTTTAACACGGTTTGCGTTAATCAGGTCTACAAGCTCAGCAGCGCGGGTATCCGATGAATTTTCCGCAAGCTCGGTATTCTTATAGTGCGGGTTATAGATTACCGCATCAAGTCTGCCGTTGCCGTCCTCAAAGAAACGGAAGCTGTC
>JBJEFT010000056.1:0-2748 GCA_051874315.1 Candidatus Ornithomonoglobus sp. | reverse complement strand
AGGGGAGCTGTCAGCCGAAGGCTGACTGAGAGGTTCGCCGCTAAACAATAATTTATCTCGCATAAGCCGTTCTGCCGCTGACATATATTCCATCGCAGTCCCCTGTTGTGCAATGGGCGATGATATAGTAGGTTCCGCCGCCACTCTGCATGAAAGAAAACTGTCTCCTGCCGCCGCTTGAGACGTCTATAAAGAGTTCGTCTGTCTGGGCATCATACACTTCAACATATATATCCGAGTCCTCAGACGCGTATTCCTGTATTGTAACCGAAACGCCCTCCGGCACATAGAAATTATCGCTTCTTACCGCTGCGCTTTCGCTGAAATCGGGCTTAAACACATATGAGGATTCAGGCAGGGTTATTGTCTTTGGCTCAGGCGCGTCCGTTTCCTCCGCCGGCTCGTCCGGCACAGCGTCCTCAACCTCAAAGCTGTAAATAACGGCTTCCTCGTTCTCTTTTACAGTCTCCGGCTCCACCTCAAATTCCGGCTCCGTCATATCATGCTCCGCTTCTTCCTCCCGCGGCGCTGTCTCCTCCGGCATTTCAATCGGATGCTCCGCGGCTTCTTCCGTTTCCTCCGGCGGTACGCTATCCTCAATAAGACCTCCGACTATGCCCTCGCCTCCCGTAAGGGTTACGTTCTTTTCAAGCTCCTGCTTTATTTCCTCCGGCAGAATTTCCGCCGCCTTTTCAAAGCCGAACGCTGTAAGCGATGATATACAGCAGGAGCATACAAGCATCAGACAGCCAAGGCGGAACAGCCTTGAATGCGCCTTGTACTCAATAATTTTGAGCAGCCTTTTCTGAATACTAACCTTTGATGACGCCATTGAGGTCGTGTAAGCGATTCTTGAATTGAGTCCGTTCTCAATTACCGACAGTATCAGCTTGCCGTATTCCTTCTTATACCGTGGGCTTATCAGCTCCAGAACCGTTTCATCACAGCACAGCTCCCTTACCGTTATAATCGCATTATCAATCAGATATACAACAGGATTGAACCAGTTCACACACTTCGCCGCCGACGATAAAAGCGCGATCCATAAATCACGGTGCTTGTAATGGACAAGCTCATGCGTGAGTATCATTTCAAGCTCCCTGTCGGAGAATCCGACTGACGGAATTATTACCACAGGTCTTATAATTCCGAACAGCATCGGCGACTTAAGATACTTGCTTGTCCTCAGCTCTATCGCATTGCTCACCATGAGGCGGTTAAGAACTCCGTTAAATATAATGAGGTCGCGTCCATCTCTGTCCTCTGATGTAATTCTTCTGAGAACCGCTGCGGATTTCCTGTATTTCAGAACAAAGCTTACAAATGATACAACAGCTCCGGCTGCCCATATGCCGGTCAAAATCATGGCTATGCTTATTATTCCGCCGGCGCTGCAGCCTTCGGCCGCTGCCGTTTCATAGCCTCCCGAAACAAAAATCCGCTGCGGCACCGTTATATTTACCATTTTCGGCAGCTTCCATAAAGCCTGAACAGGCGCTACCATAAGAATAACAGCCGTCGTGAGCATAGCGTATCTGAGCCACGCATACTGTTTTCTCCCGCAAAACAGCAGCGAAAGCATATACATAATCGTTCCGCTTATACTCATAAGCAGAACATTATACAATAAATTTACCATGTTTACCTCCCGTTAAAGCGAATTAAACCATGACCTTAGCTCCTCTGCCTCTTTCTTATCAACATTCCTGCCGCCCAACAGCGAGGTAAGCAGGCTTTTTACCGAGCCCTTGTGCATTTCGTTTAAAAATTCCTCAGTCTGCTCCCTCTTGTATTCGTCCTCGCTTATTGCCGCGGTGTAATAGTTTGTTTTTCCTTCCTTTCTCACGCGCAGGGCCTCCTTATCGGTAAGGCGCTTTAAAAATGTCTGAACCGTTGTAGGCTTCCACTGCTCCTTGAGCCTTTCGATCAGCTCAGCGCTTGTAACCTCTTCGCCTATCGACCAGATTATCTGCATAAGCTCCATTTCGGAATCGGAAATTTTCATGCTGTCTACCTCCGTTTGCTCACCGTGATGAGCATTAATTAATTCTGCAGAACATTATAACTACAATTTGTAGTTCTCTTTTAGTCTACACCATGTAGTTGAATTTGTCAAGTCTTTTTCGAAAATTTTTCAGAAAAAATTTTTTAAATTTTGCAACATTGTTAAATTACCAAAAGTGTTATATATGCAGCATATACAAATTTGTTACAGTTTACACTACACTCTAAGGTGAAGATAACTGCACAGCATTATACGACAATAGCGGACCAAATCTTATAATACCGCGCAGTAATTGACATTATAGCAAAGCTGTAACACAATTCTATTATAAAGGAGCTGATAGTTAAACAAATAAAAAATCTCCCTGCATCCGTCCAAAGGATACAGGGAGATTTTTTATAATTATAATGTAACGCCGTCCTTGAAAATAGAAATTTCCTTGTAGCCGTTAATCTCATTCTTAGTCCGCTTGCCCTCGGCAACGGAGATCACGAAATTAAAGAAATCCTCGTCAAGGTCCTTACCCTCGATTATTGGGCCGGCATTGAAGTCTATCCAGTTACTCTTCTTCTGGGCAAGCTGCGAGTTTGTCGCGACCTTAACCGTCGGAACAGGAGCGCCCACAGGGGTGCCGCGTCCGGTTGAGAAAAGTATCATGTGACAGCCCGATGCGGTAAGATTTGTTACGGCAACTATATCGTTGCCCGGACCCGTAAGCAGATTGAGACCCTTTGTCTTAACGT
>JBJEFT010000055.1:0-2751 GCA_051874315.1 Candidatus Ornithomonoglobus sp. | reverse complement strand
TTGGGGTAAATATATTATATCATATTGAGGAGAAAAATGCTATATATAAAACAGTGAAAAATGGCTTAATAGCGGGATTTGTTTGAGTTTCGCAAGAGCCTAATACAATCTGTCAAAAGGAGAAATAAGATGAACAAGAAATTAATTGCTGCCGTTTCGGCAATGGCAATGACGGTACAGACGTTTGCGGCGCTTACGGTGTCGGCTGAGGACGACATAACAATAAGCGCGGTACTGTACGGCGCAAGCGCGGAGATAACTCTTTCCGGGACTTTGGAAACTGATGTTACCGTTTATGCTGCGTCCTATGAGGGAAGTGTACTGACGGCGCTTTCCTTAGGAAGCATAGCGGCGGGCGAAAGCGCGGTTACCCTTGAAAACGTAAGCGAGGGCGCCAAGGTGTATGTCTGGGACAGAAATCAGACTCCGGTATGTGATCCGGTTACTGTAACCGTAAAGCCGGACGAATCCGAACAGACGACAGAACCGGCGGGCGAGCAGGAAACAGAGCCGGCAGCGGAACAGACGACAGAACCGGCGGGCGAGCAGGAAACAGAGCCGGCAGCGGAACAGACGACAGAGCCGGCGGGTGAGCAGTCAACGGAAGAACCGTATACGGCGGAATTTACAATAGACGGCGGACATGCTTCCATTGACGTATATTACACTCAGGACTATACAAGAGCCGATGAGGAAACTGTTGAAACCGCATTAGCAAGAAACAGCGCAACAGGTGAAATTGACACAAGCGGCAGCGGACAGATAAACTTTAAGGTTTGCATTGATGATGGCTTTGAGGTAGTATCGGTTGAGGCGGCGCCTGCGGAGAATTTTAACCAGATAAAGGCGCAGGGTGATAATATATACCGTGTGACAAAGGTTACGGGCGATATTGTAATTACAGTAAAGACAAAGGAAACAGAGGCGGAGGCTGACGAGCCGATTTCTGTGTTTGATTTCAATACTGTTACAAGCATAAACGGAGTCAACACCTCCGGCGCGGCTCCTGCTGAAATTTCGGCAAGTGAGGACGGTACGGCAGAGACTGTTCTCACACTCAACACTGTGGATTATATTACAACGGCGGGTGATTTGTCATACGCGGCGGTGCTTGCGCCAGTTACAGGCTGGGGCGAAAATCCATATGTGCAGGTCAAGCTTTCGGCGGCGGGCTACAGTGATTTGGCTGTGTCTGCGGCAGTAGGCGCGACAAAGAAGGGACCGGCAGAATATAAGCTTCAGTATTCAACGGACGGTGAGACCTTTACAGACGCAGGAGAAGCCTATACGCTTGCGGGCAACAAGACACTCTATCAGGCATTTGATAAGGTAACACTTGAGGGCGCTGATGACGCGGAGACACTGTATATCAGAATTGTTCCGGTCGGCACCGCGACCGTAGGCGGAGAGGTTGAGCTTAGCGGTACAAGCGGCGAATATGCTGTAAATAATATTAAGATTTACGGCGCGGCAAACGGAAATCCGACAGCCGTACCGGCAGAAACAGAAGAACCGGAAGCTACAGAGGCAGCTGAAACAGAGGAGCCTGCGGGTGACGGAATAATCCACCTTAACAAAACCTCAATCGATGCTGAAGGTGTAGCCGGCGCGGCTGTATCCGGTACAACGCTTACAATAAGCAGCGGCGGAGAGTATACAATTGAGGGTAACCTTACGGACGGACAGATCATTACCAATGCGGCCGATCCGATAACTCTTAATCTTGCCGGTGTGAATGTTATATCGTCTACCGCCGATGCGCTGAGCTCATCAAACGGTATCGTGACAATCGCTACAGCGGCAGGTACCGAAAATACCTTTACATCGGCAGCGGGCAGCGCGATCGAGAGCAGCAAGGACCTCACAATAAAGGGTGAGGGTACGCTTAACGCTGTATCAGAGACAGGAAACGGCATCCGCTGCAAGGCTGATCTTGAAATAGGCGCGGGTGATATAAACGTTACAGCATATAACAACGGTATCAAGGGTGACAACAGCGTTAAAATAACAAAGAAGGCGACCAATATAACCGTAACAGCCGAGACCGGGGACGCCATAAAGTCGGACGCGATTTCTACGGACAAGACAACAGGCGAAAGCACAATTGAGACAGGCAAGGGCACCGTTACAATAAACGGCGGAACGCTTGATCTTACGGCTCCTGGAAATGACGGCATTCAGGCAGACAGCGCGCTTACAATCGCAGGCGGCGCAATAAAAATAAATTCAGGGGCAAACGGTATAAAGGCAAACGAGTACAACATAGCAGAGGTCGATGATGCCGGAGCAGCGCTCGGTAATGTAATAAACGGCGCAGTCGAGATAATCGGCGGAACTCTTGAGATTACATCTGCTGAGGAGGCAATACGCGCAGCGGAAAAGCTTGACATCACGGGCGGCGAAACCACACTGACCGTCACAGGTGATGCTCAGGATGCTGTCAAGGCGGGAAAGAACACCGATACCACAGAGGGAACAACAACCACAACAACGGTTGACGTCAAGGGTATTATAAATATCTCGGACGGAGCACTCACTGTTTTAAAGTCAACCGATGACGCGATCGTTTCAATGGGTGATGTAAACATAACTGGCGGTACTGTGAATGGCGGCGAAAGCGCAAGTGATGTAACAGGCGACTTCTTCAAGGTATACGACAACTTCATAATGATCGGCGGTACTCTTGATATTGCGGCTTACTGCGACGGCATACAGTCCGGTAAGGCGCTTACGGTAACTGTCAGCGGAACC
>JBJEFT010000054.1:0-2761 GCA_051874315.1 Candidatus Ornithomonoglobus sp. | reverse complement strand
AGGGGAAGACTTCCGATACCGATACCGCCATTGCAGCTCTTACTTGACGGAATTCCATTTTCAAACGGTTCAGAGGAAGGTGAGATATGTACTCTTGAAGGCGCGGCGATACTTAAATATTTTGCCGATTCCTTTGAGGATATGCCGGAGATTACTGTTAAGCGATCGGGAAACGGACTGGGACAAAGAGAATTTAAGTCCGGTGTAAACTGTGTAAGGGTGTATCTCGGTAAGGTTGTTAAGTCTGCGGCGAACAAGGCGGTTGCGGTGCTTGAGTCAGTTCTTTACAATGATAATGCACAGTCGCTTTTGCTTGCTTCGGAACGGCTTGCTGAGACAGGGGTTACCGAGGCATATACGATGCCTATAGCATCGCTTACAGGCGGAAACGGTTTTGTTTTAAAATGCGTATGTCCCGCGGACGAGGCAGATATGGTGGCCGGTGAAATTCTCAGAAACACATCTGCCCAGAGTGTAAGACGTATTTCTGCTGCGGCGTACGAGACGGAACAGACCATAATAACGGTTTCAACATCAATTGGAGAGATCGGCATGATAAAAATAAGCGGCTTCGGTGTTTCGGATGTAAGACCCGTGGCAGTTGATGTTGCAAATGCGGCGCGTAAACATGGAATAACCTATGCTGAGGCTCTTGAAATAATAAATAAAGAAACTTGAAAACCGCATAAATTTTGTAAAAATATTTAAGGCTGTCAAGACCTCTTTTCACTAAGTTTTCTTCATTACATTGATTATAGAAAACTTAGTGAAAAGCATATAGCTTTGCGACAGCCTTTTATCCTAATTTTTCCGAAATCTGACCCATAAGCGCAGGTGTCATAATATTCTGCGGACACACTCTCTGGCATGCGCCGCACTTTTTGCATTTGTCGGCCTTGCCGTTAATGCCGGCGTATATTTCTTTTGCCTTATCTATATTTGCAACGGGGATTTTATTGTATGCTTCATATACTGCCGGAATATCAACGCCGAACGGACACGGCATACAGTACGCGCATTTGGTACACGGAACAAGCGCCATTGTGTCAAAGACATGCTTCGCCTTTTTCATACATTCAAGCTCTGCATCACTCATCATGCCCACCTCCGCGCGCGAGGCGTATTCAATATTTTCGCTGACCTGACCCATAGTACCCATGCCCGAAAGCGTAATACGTACCTCAGGACGGTTCCAGAGGAAATCAAACGCGCATTCAACCGGAGTTTTGCCCGCCGGAAGCTCCTTTATGATCTGCACGGACGGATTGGCAAGCTTGCCGCCGTAGAGCGGCTCCATGATAATAACGCCGATTCCCTTTTCCCTTGCCGCATATTCAAGACCTTCAAGTCCTGCCTGGTATTCGGTGTTTATATAGTTGAGCTGGATCTGGCAGAATTCCCATCCGTCATATGAGTCGAGTATGCGCTTAAAGGTTTCGCAGTCATCATGGAATGAAAAGCCTATGTGTCTGATTTTGCCCTCCGCCTTTGCCTTTTCAAGCTGCGAAAGAACATCATATTTCATGATAATATTGTCAAAGCGGTCCTTGTCGAGCGCGTGACAGAGGTAGAAGTCAATATGGTCTGTGCGCAGTCTTGCAAGCTGCTCATCAAGCATCCTTGTAACATCTTCTTTGCTTTTAACATGCCATGTAGGGAGCTTTGTGGCAATTTTAATTTTATCTCTCAGACCGTGTTCCTCAAGTATTTCTCCGGCAATGACCTCGCTTTTTTCATTGTGATAGACATATGCCGTATCAAAGTAATTGATGCCGTTATCAATGGCATACTTCATCATTTCATAGGTTTTTTCTTTATCTATTTTTCCTGCGTCACCGTCAAGCACCGGAAGACGCATGAGACCGAAGCCGAGGACCGAAACATCCTCGCCGGCTAATTTCCTGTATTTCATAGGTGTTCCTCCTTATGTGGATAATCGTACATTAAAGGGGCGGTGTGCCGGTAAAAAAGTATATTCTTACAGAACATCGTCGGAAGCCGAACCGCCGTTATCCTGATACTGCTCATCATTTTGTTCGGGAATACTCTGCATTGAGGTTGAATACCATACCTCGGTTCCGTTCGTTGTAATTCCCGGAGTGATTGTCATTGTGCTGTTTGAGGAGTCAAAGCTTACCTTGTGCTTTATGCCCTGTATTTCAATAGTATCCTTTGATACCGCTTTGTAAGGCACTGTCTGACCGTTCATCTCCATAAACCCGAAGGTTTCGCTGTAAGCAATAGTATCTTCGGTGACAGTGAGCTTGCCTGTAGTCATAATGTTTCCGGCAGATGCCCATGTACCTGTCATTTTTGCTTTAAGCGATGCGGTACCGTGAACGCTGAAGCCTACAAAAACACCGACAATAACTAATATTACAGCCGCGATTAAGCCTATGAGCCTGTAATTATACTGCTTTTTTACAGGTGCTGTACCGGTGAATCGGGTAAGACTGTCAGTAATAACTGATTCGGCAATCGGATATGCCGGTTCGGTTACGGGATTTTGTATATCATCAATAGTTTCTGTGCTGTCTGTTACAGGCTCTGAGGGCTGCTCCGGCAGCTTCGCGTCCTGTGTATTGATTTCATCCTCGTGCTTCGGGGGAATATAAACAAATCCTTCCGGAAGCTCTTCGCCGCAATGCGGACATTTCATTTTATACCACTTCTTTCAAAAAACTTTAAAGATATATTAATACATTTAACGCAAA
This sequence comes from Candidatus Ornithomonoglobus sp., assembly GCA_051874315.1. GTDB lineage: Bacteria > Bacillota > Clostridia > UBA1381 > UBA1381 > Ornithomonoglobus. The sequence goes on along the minus strand of JBJEFT010000054.1, from coordinate 47 downwards.
AAGTCAATAGTTTTTTGTTGACATTATTGAAGGTTTGTATTAAAATA
>JBJEFT010000053.1:0-11057 GCA_051874315.1 Candidatus Ornithomonoglobus sp. | reverse complement strand
TCCGGCGCTCCGCACCCTTCTCACCGCCATGCGCCTCCGATAACAACCGATACCTGTATAGTATTAATAGAACTGCTCCATCACTATATAGCTGAATAGTATATAACAATATTATAATTATATGACCAAAACAGGGTATATATGAATAATTTTTAATTCCCGATACATAATAATTTTATAAATATTCGGGAGGGTGGATCAGTTGAATATATTAAAGGAATTATTCAGATATACTCCAAAGAACGAGCCTGAAAAATTTATACTCTCAGAGCCTGAAAAGCCGGAGTTTGACATAAGAAACGATAAAAAGCATGAAAACGCTTATGTATCGGATAGTATAGAAGTGAACAGAGCGTATATTAAAAAACGCTTTAATTTCCCGCTTAACAATGACGTTGTAATAAGGGAACTGAAATTGAAAAATAATATCGAAGCATTTGTTATATTTTATGACGGAATGTCAGACAGTGATTATATAAACAACAATATCATAAAATCACTTCTTGAGCTGCCCTACACAGCGGACGGTAAATTCAACGATGCCTTATATGAGAAGTTCACAACACATTCGCAGGCGCAGACGATGCAGGATTTTGATGAAATCGCGGATGAGGTAAATTTCGGATCATGCGCGCTGTTTGTAGATAAGGTTGACACAGCGTTTGTTTTTGATGTGAAGGGCTGGGAGCATCGTGATATAAGCAAGCCGGAAAATGAGCAGAGCATATACGGCCCGCAGGAAGCGTTCGCCGAAATGATAAGAACAAATACCTCTTTAATAAGGAAGATTCTCAAAACGGAAAAGCTTATCGCGCTTGGCGTCAAGGTCGGGAATGTTTCAAAAACAAGGGGAGTTCTTTTATATATTGACGATATAGCGAATAAAAAGCTTGTACACGAGGTTGAGAGAAGAATAAACGGAATTTCAATTGATTATATAATGAGTATTGAGCAGGTGCAGATGTTTGTCGAGGACAAGACGATGCTTATAACTCCTCAGACGCTTGCGACCGAAAGACCTGACAGAGCGGCGCGGGCGCTGACAGAGGGACGGTGTGTTTTAATTCTCAACGGCTCGCCGAGAGCCTTGATAATGCCGTCAAATGCGTTTGAGCTTACGCACGCGGCATCGGATGAATATCTCAATGTTCCCTTTGCGAATATGTCAAGACTTATAAGAATATTCGGAATGTTCCTGTCGCTGCTTCTGCCGGCGCTGTACCTTGCGATCACTCTTTACCACCAGGAAATAATACCGACTTATCTTTTGTATTCAATAAGCGCGTCAAGGGAAAATGTACCGTTTCCCAGCCTTGTTGAACTGCTGTTAATGGATGTGTCCTTTGAGCTGATAAGAGAGGCGGGAATCAGAATGCCCTCGCCTATTGGCTCCACATTGGGCATAGTGGGAGGTCTTATTTTAGGACAGGCTGCGGTCAGCGCGAAAATTGTAAGCCCTATAATGATCATAGTGATAGCGATAACGGGAATAGGCTCCTTTGCGACCGCGGATTATAATCTCGGCTGGACTTACCGTATATTAAGACTGGCATTTATTTTTCTCGGGGCGACTCTGGGATTTTTCGGAATCGCTGTAGGAATTGTCTTATACGGCTTATACCTCGGAAAAATAACAAGCTTCGGAGTACCCTTCCTGTCTCCGTCCTTGAAATTAAAAAATAAATCAATGGTATCCGCGGTAATGATAAATAAGATCATGAGTAAGGAGAAAAGACCCGGATTTCTGAAAACAAAAAACAGCAGCTCCGAGCCGAGAATCAGCCAGAGATGGTCATTAAAGAATAAGGATGAATAAAATGCTTTCAAAAAAACAACTGGCGGCAATAACTATAAACGCTATAACCGTAAAAATGCTTATAACCTATCCGAGATCGCTTTTTGTTCTCTGCGGCAACGCGGCATGGATAAATGTAATTTACTGCACTCTTATAGCTGTGCTGATATTTCTTATTACGAGGCTTGTTTATAAATATAATTATAATGTGATCGAGCTTGCGGGCATGGCGGGCGGAAAGGCTCTCAGAATAATAACGGGGATCGTTGTTTTTATTGTGCTGGGACTTAATTTTTTCAGTATTCTGAGAATATTTCCCGAAATGATAAGACTTGTGCTTTTGCAGAATACCTATCTGGAGGTAATAGGGCTTTCGTTTGTCGCGGCACTGGTTATAGGCGCCTGCTGCGGAATTGAGGCAATAGGACGGGCTCATATGATATTCATACCGCTTGCGGGAATTGTATTTATGATATTTATTCTGCTCCTTATCCCCTCTTTTAAAATTGAAAATATTTTTCCCATACTCGGAAACGGTGCGTATAATATTTTTGTAAAGGGGATATCAAGCTTATCAATTTTCTCAGATTTGCTGATGCTAAATATTCTCATACCGTATATGAAGAATGTTGAGGATTATAAGTCCACGGGAAACAAAGCCGTCTGGATCGGCGGCGGTGTTGCGTTTCTTATTGTAGGAGCGTACAGTCTGTCATATGTATATCCTGTATCGGTAAATTTCCTCGCGCCCGTTTATCAGCTTGAAAGGCTGATAAATCTAAGTGATTTCTTTTCAAGGTTTGAAGCGGTATTCCAGTTCATATGGTCAATTTCCATTCTGCTTTACGGCTCCTTATATCTTGCGGTTCTATCGGAGGTATGGAAGGAAGGCTTCGGACTGAAATTCAGCAAGCCGCTTATTCTGCCCATTATCACAATGCTCACAGGCACGATTCTTATACCCGACAGCTTAAACAATGTGGTCATCTGGGAATATATCATAAATAAGTGGATATATATTCCCGCCTTAGCCTTACCTGTTATTATAGGAATAACAGGACGTATAAGAAAGATAAAAAACAAATAAAATGTTTCACGTGAAACATCGGGAGAACAAAAATGAGAAAAATATTTGCAATAATTTCAGTAATTCCTTTGCTGCTGCTTCTCACCTCCTGTGTCGGAGAGGAGCCGGACAATATAGCGTATGTGACGGCGGTGGGAATAGATAAGTCCGATGGAGGCTATATTTATACAATACAGTTTGCAAATCCTACAAAGATAAGCGGCGGCGCGTCCGAGGAGGGCGGCTCAGGCGGACAGATAGTGGAGAATATAGCGGTTGAGGCTCCGACTCTGTATTCAGCGGTAAAAAACGCTAATACGATAGTTTCAAAAACCATGTCACTCTCCCATGCAAAGGTGATTGTGGTTTCCGAGGAGATCGCAAAGGAGGGACTTGATGAAATTAACGATGTGGTTTCAAGAAACAACGATATAAGACCTGATGTATATGTGGCGGTCGCTGAAAATTCGGGAAAGTATATCGAGGAGGTAAAACCCGCTATAGAGCTTAATCCTATCAAGTATTATCAGCTCATATACGAAAACAGAAGCGGCTCCGCCGTACCGCAGAATACGGCCTTTGATTTGTATACCTCCTGTAAATCTGGTGATATTGACTGCGTTCTTCCACTTGCCGGAGTTGCCCGGACAGAGAGCGAGGACTCGGGGAGCGGAGAAAGCGGCGGAGGAAAAAGCGGCAGCGAGGAGCAAAGCAGTGAAAATAAAAGCATAAAGGAAGCGCAGCCAAATGAGCAGGGCTTTGAAAATAAAACGGAAAGCTATATGGCGGGACAGGCAGGTGAAAAGATAAAGAATAAAAGTCAGTCGCTGGGAATGGCAGTATTTAAGGGGGATAAATATATAACAAAGCTTGGCAGCACTCAAACAGAGCTGTATAATATATTAACTGATAAATTCAAGGATAACAATATAACCTTTTATTCCGAAAGCGATCCCGAAAGACCCATAACCGTAAAACTGGAGCAGACAACGGCGCCGGAATACAAAATAGATATAGATAATAAGAAGGCGTATATATATATAAAGCTTTACGGAGAGCTTCTGTCCGCGTCAACGGATCACAGGAAAGACAGTACAATCACCGAAACGGATAAGATGTCATCGGCTATGGTAAGCAGCGCCGCCGAAAAGCTTATAAACGAATTATATCAGAATGCAAACGCGGATTCACTCGGCATCAAAAGAAAAATAAAGAATAAATTTATAACAAATGCCGTATATGAAAAATACTGCGAAAGCTTTGTTCCCTCCGAATGGAGCTTTGAGGTCCACACCGATATGAATTTAAAAAGGACGGGAATGACCTATTATTATTGAGGTGAAAAGGCAAATGATATTAAATGTAATTTACGGAATACTGATACTGTTTATTCTGATAAGGACAATAGCGTTCGGTATATACTGCGTGAAGGAAACGGGAATTGCAGGCGGTATAAGTGTTTTTGTTCTTGCTCTTGGTGTCGCGGCAACGGGATATATGATCTTATTTACGGGAAAGGGACTGGCGTGATCCGCCAATCCCTTATTTAAATACCTCACTAATCGCCGTCATACATATTTTGATCGTATCCTCCGACATTTCATCAAGCTGAGATAAAGGGAGAGGATTTGTTCCCTTCCCCAGCTCTACTGTAAAAGCCTGTTTATGATATTTTTGAATGTACCAGTCCTTTGCTCCTCCGAAGGCTGCTGTTCCTGTCGGGACTGCGGCAAAATATCCGCATTTATCTGCAATGGCTTCGGCTGTGGCTTCTGACCTTTTATTTTCCATACCGTTAAAATCATAATAAATCTCCTTTCCCTGACTGTGAAACGCGATAAACAGCTCCGGCTGAGTTTTGCTAAGAAATTTTGTCAAAGCTCTTGTTTCAAGCTCCGATTCGGGATACCTGCCTCCGTACTTTGTCGGAGCGGGTGAGTTAAGAATACTTTTCCATGATGCGTTAAAGTTATGGTTTATATCGACGCCCATCGCGTTTGACTGCCATACTCTTGAAAATTCTGTTATTCCTATTTCCTTTATAAGGTGGCGGTGAACAACACTTTTGGGATCTATACCGTTTACGGCAATATCGACGCCGTCGGGATTGATCATAGGTATTATGTAAACCTTAATTTTATCATGGTATTGTGTTAGCTCCGAAAAATATTCGGCAAAGCTGATAAGCGCCGGAGACGTAAGGTATTCAAGTCCGTGAAATGCAGCGGCAAAAACCGCGCACCTCTCCCCCGTTCCTATTGATATACAGTACAAAAACCGGTTCATTATCGTTTTTCCTATTATAAATGTGGTTTTAAATTCAGTCATTTTTCCCGATATGTATTCGTAATCATATTTCATCACACCACCTCAATAGAATATATGTCAAGTATAAGATATTAATACCTTAAAATTAAAAATATAAATTATTGTTTAGCGGCTTAAAACTATACCGCCAAAGAACCTCTATTCTTGTGGGCTGTATCAAAATAATATAATCCCCTCAGCGTCTGAACATGAAATAACAAAGTGTTTCACGTCCGCACTAAGGGGATTTTTATATGTATTTACTTTTGATTTAATCGCTGCCGAACTTTACTTCCGTCTTTTGGGGCATGAACGGAATAAGCGCGTTTGCGACATTGACGAGTGGCATTGTCTGGAGCCATACGCTTCCCGGTCCGGTGACGGTCGTTAAAAACAGTCCTTCACCGCCGAAAAATATATTTTTTGCTCCCTTGACTCTCTGAATATCCATCTGACAGCTTCCTGTCATCGCCGCCAGATGCCCGGTATCCACAATAAGCTTCTCGCCGCGCTGCAGATCGTATTTTACGATATGACCGTCAAACTCAGCGAATGCGATTCCGTTTCCGCTTATCCTCTGCATGATAAAGCCTTCGCCGCCGAAAAAGCCCGCGCCGAGCTTTTTGTTTAAAAATACAGACAGCTCAATGCCTTTCTCCGCCGCAAGAAACGAGTTCTTCTGCATGATTATTTCATTTCCCGGCGTGATCTCAAACGCCTTTATCGAGCCGGGGAAGCTGGAAGCAAAAGCGATCATTCCCGCCCCGTTTTCAGCGGTATAACGGTTCTGGAATATGTTTTCGCCCGTAAACATCCTTCCGAGAGCCTTTTTTAAACCGCCGTTTGAGGTGGTTTCCATTTTCATATTCGGCGACATCCACGCCATAGAGCCGCTCTCCGAAATCATTCCTTCGCCCGGCTCCAGATCGCAGATAACCACCGGCAGGGTTTCTCCCTCTATTCTGTACCTCATAAAAAATCCTCCTCTTTTTTATTTTTAATTTATAAAGCTCAGCGCCGCGTTTACGCAGCCCATGAGCAATCCAAGCACCGCTCCGAGATATACTATCATATTCAGCTCTTTTTTCATTATACCGAATATCAGCGATTCAAGCTCCGCTACGTCAAAGCCCGATATGCGCTCCTCGACAATTTTTTCAAGATCTACTGCTTTTAATATCCTGTCAAGATTTCCGCCGATTATGTTTTTGTAAACACTCACGATAAAAGCCTTCAGCTCGTCAAGCTTATCTCCGTGATTATTTATAATATCGCAGATCCTCTTATCCGCAAGCTTTTCAATACCTTTGTCGAGATATTCGCCGATATATTCTCCCGCCTTTTCGTCGAGCATATCATCTATCATATCCGCGATGTTATCGCGCATCTTCTCATCAAGCATGGAGCTGAACATTGCAAGAAACGTGCCCTGTATCTGCTCCCTCGCGTAATCGAGCAGCGCGTCAGCAGCCTTTACACCGATATTTTCATTTTTTATAAATTTCTCTATCGTCGACTGCAGGCCGCCTTTCACGCTGTTTTTAAGCTGCTTAACGGAATCCTCCGACAGATATTTCTGCAGGGTATCGTTCACCGTTGCTTCATTATCCCTGTTCCTCTCTATGATCTCGTCTATGCTGCCGCGCAGCTTATCAATCATCTCATCTGAAAAAAGAGCGTTTTGCAGAACCTCGCTGTTTAAAAGCTGCTCCGCTACCGCCCTTCCGAGTGATTTTGCGATCCTGTTTTTTTCCTTGGGGATAAGTCCGGGCGTCATGGGTACATGAAATCTTCCTATATATAACGCTTTTCTCGGATGGAACAGCATCTTTATCGCAATATCATTTGTTATATAGCCTATTGCGGCGCCGATCAACGGCGCCGCTATTAACTGAATATTCATTTATTATACTCCCCGAAAAACTCGTTCGCATAATTAACCGAGGACAGCGCGTCCTTGCAGTATTTATCCGCGCCGATCATATCAGCGTATTCCTGGGTGAGCACCGCTCCGCCTACCCAGACCTTCGCGTCAAGCCCCTCCGCGCGTATTGCCTTTATGGTTTCCTCCATGCTGATAACCGTCGTAGTCATAAGCGCGCTGAGACCGCACAGGTGAATGTCATTCTCCTTCATGCACCTTACAATATCCTCCGGCGGCACATCCTTGCCGAGATCATACACGTCAAAGCCGTAATTTTCAAGCAGGACCTTAACTATATTCTTGCCTATATCGTGTATATCGCCCTTGACTGTCGCAAGAGCTATCTTTCCCTTTGACTCCTGCGGCGCTCCGCTTGACGCGATTTTCTCTTTTACCGCGTCAAAGGAGTTTTTAACGGTTTCCGCGCTCATCATAAGCTGGGGCAGGAACATCTTTCCGACCTCAAACTGCTTTCCGACAGCGTCAAGGGCGGGAATGAGTATTCCGTTTATTATCTCCATTGCCGTCTTTGTTTCAAGAAGCTTTTTCGTTTCCTCATAAGACTTATCGCGCAGTCCCTTTACTATTATATCAAACAGCTTTTCGCGCTTTTCCTCCGGCTCTGCCGCCGCGGCGTCCGCGCGGATGACCGTTGTTTCCGATTTTGTTCCGGCATATGCCGAAATGTAGTCAACACAGTCAACATCTATACACGAAAGCGCGCGGTATGCGCGGTATGAGTTCATCATCGCGTCAGCGCACGGATTTATGATACACGCGTCAAGACCGTTATAGAGCGCCAGAGCAAAGAAGGTTCCGTTTACTATTTCACGGCGCGGGAGACCAAAGGAAATATTTGACACTCCTAACACCGTCTTTATACCCAAATCCTCTTTTATAATATGCAGCGCCTTTATCGTTTCCGCGCTCTCCTTCTGCTGCGCTGAAATCGTGAGCGTAAGCGCGTCCATGACAAGGTTGCGCTTTTTGATTCCGTATTTTGCCGCCTCGTCCGCAATTTCCAATGCGATCCTCACTCTGTCCTCTGCCTTTGGCGGAATACCCTCCTCGTCAAGACAAAGTCCGACAAGCACACCGCCGTATTTCTGCACGATAGGCAGAATCGCGTCCATGCTCTCTTTTTTGCCGTTTACGGAATTGACCATAGGCTTACCGTTATATATTCTGAGCGCTCTTTCTATCGTCACCGGATCGGAGGAGTCTATCTGCAATGGAAGGTTTACGGCTGAGGAAATAGCCTTGACCGCCTTCTCCATCATTTCACACTCGTCAATCTCCGGCAGTCCCACATTTACATCAAGGATATGCGCGCCCGCGTCCCTCTGCTTGAACGCCTCGTTTAAAATATAATCTATATCGCCGTTTCTGAGAGCCTCTTTAAATTTTTTCTTGCCTGTCGGATTTATTCTTTCACCGATTATTACCGGACGGTTATCAAGATACACCGCCTTTGAATATGATGTGACAACCGTAAAATCCTTTTCCTCAACCACAGGCTTATATCCGCCGCATTTTTCGACAAGCGCCTTTATATGCTGCGGTGTTGTTCCGCAGCAGCCGCCGAGCACGCTTGCGCCAAGCTTCGCCATTTTTTCGCTTTCCTGTGCGAACTGCTCCGGCGTTACGTTATATACCGTCCTGCCGTTTTCGATCTGTGGCAGTCCCGCGTTAGGCTGCGCCATTATCGGTATTGAGCTTACCTTTGAAAGCTCCTCTATCATTTTGCCTATCTGGTCGGGTCCGAGACCGCAGTTTATACCCAGACAGTCCACACCAAGTCCCTCAAACATTGCCGACATTACATGCACATCCGCTCCGGTTAAGGTCTTGAAGGTCTCGTCAAAGGTCATTGTCAGAAATATCGGAAGCCTTGTGTTTTCCTTTACGGCGAGCACCGCAGCCTTTGCCTCAAGAGTATCCGACATCGTTTCTATTATCACAAGATCGGCGCCGGCAGTTTCGGCAGTTTTCGCGATCCTTGAAAACGCGTCATACGCCTTGTCAAAGGACAGGTCGCCTATCGGCTCCATGAGCTTACCCGTAGGACCTATATCAAACGCGACAAAATGCGGCTTGTCTATCTTACATTCATTTATAGCCTTTCGCGCGTTTCCGATCGCGGTCGCTATAACCACATCCAAGGGAGCCGCAAGCGCGTTGAATTTCAAAGGATTTGCGCCGAAGGTGTTTGTAGTCAATACATTTGCGCCCGCTTGTAGATATTCCGCGTGAATACCCTTTATCATATCGGGCTTTGTCACATTGAGCAGCTCCGGTATTTCGCCGCCCTTCATGCCGTATTTCTGCAGCATGGTTCCCATACCGCCGTCAAAAAACAGGATTTCTTTTCCTAATAATTCTCGTATATTCATATGCCTCTCCTGTGACGCAGATCATTAAAACATTCCGTTTACTGCGTCAACTATTCTGTTTGCGGTATCGGGGTTATTCATTGTGTAAATGTGTATACCGTCTATATCATTTGAAACAAGCTCCATCGTCTGGTTTATAACGTACGCTATACCCGCCTGACGAAGCGCTACAGGGTTATCTATATACTTTGAAAGTATCTTTGTAAACGCTGACGGCATTGTCGCCCCGCCGGAAAGAACACACATCTTTTCAACCTGATTTGCGCTTGTAAGCGGCATAAGTCCGGCTGTTATCGGAACATTGATGCCCTTCTTTACGCACTTGTCACGGAAATCATAGAACGCGTTATTGTCAAAGAACATCTGCGTCACAAGGAAGTCCGCGCCCGCGTCAACCTTCTTCTTAAGATTGTCTATATCAGCATCTAAATTTTCACTGTCGGGATGACATTCGGGATAGCACGCGCCGCCGACACAGAAGCCGCCGAATTTCTTTATGTCCTCCGTAAGCTCGGATGCATAGCGGTAGCCGTCGGGGAGCGGGAACTCTGCTCCCTCGGGAATATCGCCGCGCAGAGCGAGAATGTTCTGTATTCCGAGTGATTTGAGTTTAACAAGCATCTCCTGTACCTGCGGCTTTGTAAGAGACACGCATGTGAGGTGAGCAAGGGAGGTAACTCCCAAATTATTCTGCATATATCCCGCAAGCTCCGGTGTGAGCTTTGAGGTTGAACCGCCCGCGCCGTAGGTTACGCTCATATAATCAACAGGGATTTTTGAAATCTCCGTTACAGTATTTTTTACCTTCTCAAAATTCTCAGCCTTTTTCGGAGGGAATACCTCAAATGAAAGAACAGGCTTTTTTGATGCAAAAATATCCTTAATAAACATTGTACGTTCTTCCTTTCTTTTATAGAGAAACAGCGGAAACCGCATAAAAGCTCTCTATGCGTCGTCCCGCTGTAATATTCAAATAATGAAGCAAGCCTGTAAGCCGGGTTCTGTCGCGGACAATCATCTATCTGGTCCGTCCGTCACCGGACGGCTCAAGCCTTGTGAGGGAACAGACGGGCCGCCTTAACGTTCCCAAAGTTGCTCCGGATGGGGTTTACACCCGCCGCATGTTACCATGAAGCGATGTGCGCTCTTACCGCACATTTTCACACTTACCGGAGGCTTTAGATTGGGTGTAGACCGGTTGACAAAATCCTGACGTGTACTCAGTGTACTCTAAGGATTTTGGAAGCCGGGATGTACCCAATATAAAGTCTCCGGCGTTTTTTTTCTGTTGCACTTTCCCTAGAGTCGCCTCCGCCTGCCGTTAGCAGGCATCCTCGCCCTGTGGAGCCCGGACTTTCCTCATGCACGGTTTACCCATGCACGCGATTGTCCGGCTTACTTCAATATTATAAGCATTGTATCATATTCCGGCAATAAAATCAAGCCCTTTTTATATAAATCCTAGTTATTTGATAGGAATTATATGCTATGATATCAGGTCAATTCCTTTCAGCAGTGTTCCGGTAACAGCCTCCCATTCATCCTGCCCTATCTCCAGCAGATTTACATATT
>JBJEFT010000052.1:0-2770 GCA_051874315.1 Candidatus Ornithomonoglobus sp. | reverse complement strand
TGTCAAGTTTTTTCAACGGAAAATCATAAAATATATGCTTTTCATGCTATATAAATAAAAGTGTATAAAGAGAAATTTGAAAAATAGTGTTGCAAATGTTCATAACATTTGTTATAATGGATTAAAAACAGAAAGCAGAGGCGTTAATATTATGAATTTACCCAATGACCCGGCAATGTTGTTAAGTGTTTTAAACACTAAGCTCCGCGATTTTTACCCCTCACTTGACGCATTATGTGAGGATTTGCAAGCGGATAAGGCAGAGCTTGAAAAGAAGTGCTCCGTTATAGGCTATGAATACAACAAAGAACGCAATCAGTTTATATAAGGAGGATTAACGCAATGCTTGAAACAGAATTAAAATGTATGCTTGATGAGTCAGCCTATCTTAATCTTGAAAAAATGTTTGCATGGGACTGGGTTAAGGAGCAGGTAAACAGCTACTATACAGACCCGGGTAACGACCTCAAAAAGAACGGAATAACCTTGCGCGTCCGCACAAAGGATAATATAAATAAAATTCAGATTAAGGTTCATAAAAATGCCAACAGCCCCCTGCAGATATGCGAGGAGGCGGAATATGACACGCCCGATATTCCCGAAAGCTTTACCCCCGGACAGGTTAAGGAAATGACGGGACTTGAGGTTCCGGCGGCGCTGCTCGGCTCGCTCACCACGCTCCGTCACAGTCTTATGTATACAGACGGCGTGGAAATCTGTCTTGATAAAAATGATTATCTTGACAAAACGGATTATGAGATCGAAGTGGAATACACAAAGGAAATCCCCGGTGAGCTTATAGATAAGCTTGCCGCTGCCGGAGTCCGCTTTGAAGCCGCGGCAGTCGGAAAATGCACAAGATTTATGCAAAGGCTTGCGGCAATACTGCGCGGAGAGGAATAATTTAAAGGGAATGCGTTTTTTGGCGCATTCCCTTTTGTGATTAAACCTCTTCAATTATCGGCAGTATCATCGGATTTCTCTTTGTTTTTTCAAAGATGTATCTTGCAACACCGGATTTGACGGTGGTCTTCATCATCGACCAGTCTACATTGCGGCGTGAAAGACAGCTTGTAACGGATTCTTCCGCAATATCCTTAACGCCCTCAATAAGCTGCTCAGCCTCGCGGACATATACGAAGCCGCGGGAGATAACATCCGGTCTTGATACCATAGCATGAGTTTGTTGGTCAATAGTTATAACGATAATTATAAGACCGTCCTGCGCAAGGTGCTTTCTGTCACGGAGGACGATGTTTCCTACATCGCCTACGCCCAGTCCGTCAACCAATACCTGACCTGCCGGAATTGTTCCGCTTATCTTAGCGTTGTCTGAATCCATTTCAAGAACAGTTCCGTTGCTCAGTACAAATGTACGCGACGGGGGTATTCCCACCTGCTCCGCCAGCTTCTTATGCAGAACAAGATGGCGGTGCTCGCCATGTACCGGAATAAAGAACTTAGGCTTGGTAAGCGCAAGCATGAGCTTAAGCTCCTCCTGGCACGCGTGCCCCGAAACATGGACATCCATAAGCGACTTATAAATAACCTCCGCGCCGATTTTGAAAAGCTCGTTTATTACATTTGATACCGGCTTTTCATTTCCGGGGATAGGAGAAGCTGAGATTATTATAAGGTCGTCCTTTGTAACCTCAACCTTTCGGTGGTCTGAAAATGCCATTCTTGTAAGCGCGCTCATCGGCTCTCCCTGCGAGCCTGTTGTAATTATTACTATCTGATCCGGTCTGTATTTCTTGATGTTGTCTATATTAATGAGTACACCCTCGGGTACCTTCATATATCCGAGAAGTATTGAAATTTCTACTATATTTTCCATGCTGCGGCCCGAAACGGCAACCTTGCGGTTATTCTTTGCCGCGGCATCAATTATCTGCTGAACTCTGTGTACATTTGACGCGAATGTCGCTATGATTATACGCTTATCGCAGCCCTGGAAAATCATATCAAACTTATCGCCTACCGACCTCTCACTCATTGCGCAGCCCGGGCGCTCGACATTTGTTGAATCCGACATGAGCGCAAGAACTCCCTCGTTTCCAAGCTGCCCCAGCCTTGCAAGGTCAATAGGTTCGCCGACAATCGGAGTAGAATCTATTTTCCAGTCACCTGTATGAATTATTGTACCTACGGGCGTTTTGATCGCGAGCGCCACAGAATCCGCAATAGAGTGATTTGTTCTTATGAACTCTATTGAAAAATACTTGCCTGCCTCTACAGTCTGACCCGCGCGGGTACGGATAAGCTGAACCCGTGAAACCATATTGTGTTCCTTCAGCTTATGCTCAACCAATCCGAGAGTAAGTCTTGTTCCGTAAACAGGCACATTTATTTCCTTAAGAAAATACGGAAGTCCTCCTATATGGTCCTCATGTCCGTGGGTCAGAAATATACCTTTGATTTTCTGGGCATTCTTAATAAGATATGTTATATCGTTGATTACCATATCAACGCCCGGCATATCATTATCAGGGAATGCCATACCACAATCCACAATGACTATCTCATTGCTGTACTCAAAAGCAGTCAAATTCTTTCCGATCTCATCAAGACCGCCGATGGGTATGATCCTTAATTTTTTAGTTTTTGCCATTATATCCTCCTCATATAAATTTCCGATCAAAGCACTAAATACTTATTATATTATATCACAATTCAATTATATTAGTCAAGTAATTTTCAATGTTTTTCATAGTGATTTACGCATTTAAATTTCATTGAATAATCTGTTTTATATTTGCAAAAGCTTATA
>JBJEFT010000051.1:0-2772 GCA_051874315.1 Candidatus Ornithomonoglobus sp. | reverse complement strand
CGGCAAGGAGGCAAGGCTTTTCCAGATCACCGCAAAGGCGGAGGGCGACACAACGGGAACAAATAACCTCAACTGTCCCGGCTGGGGAACAGACCTCTATGTGAGCGGAAATTACGTTTACGGCAGCGACACTGTAACAAACGACAATACAAAGGGCGTTGTTACTGATTCAAATACCACGTCATACGGCTTGTGGACAGACAGCACCATAACCGAGGATGAAAAGACGGTACACAACAGATATATTGCCGATTATCCGGTGACGACGCAGACCGCCAAGGAGGCATATGCCGCGGTTCTTGCCGGAGCGGGCGCAAGCATCGCGCGTGACAGTGTTGATACTGCGATCGTAAACGATGTTATAAACGGAACAGGCAGCCTTATAAACACTCCGTCAGAGGCGGGCGGCTATCCCGAGCTTGCCGGAACAAAGGCGAAGGACACTGATAATGACGGGATCCCGAACGAGTGGGAGGACGCGCGCGGCTTAGATAAATACGATAAGTCCGACGCGCTGACACTCACAGCGGAGGGCTATACAAGGCTTGAGGAATATGCGAACGCGCTTGCGGACGGCAGCTATGCGCGCGATACAGCGTATGACTCCGATGTGCCCGACTATGAGCCGGAGGAGGAAACGGAGGCTCCTGATACAACTCCGGCTCCTGAAATGAAGCTTATTGATCAGTGGATCGCGGCCGCAGGAGATGAAAGCAAGGCGGCGGGAACAGAGCTTATGCCGGGACTTACAAACATGATTCAGCTTTCAAAGACGATGCCGGACACAGTCACATTTGAGGATGGATCTGTGTTCAATTATGCTATAACACATAGTAATGATAACGGCAAATGGTCAAACGGTGCTGCAACAGGAACCGCGCTTAAATATACAGCGCCGCAGGACGGCGTATTCACATTATACGCATACAGCGTATCGGGAACAAAGACCTTTTATGTGGTTCCGGAGGGAGCGTCAGACCCCGACACGGAGGCTGTTTACAAGCAGGACTATACAGGGACATCGGTACCGATTTTATACAGTATGGATGTAAAGACGGGAGAAACCTATTATTTCTATCTTGCGGGTTCAAAGGCGCGTTTCTGCTCGGCAAAGCTTGAGGAATATGTAACTCCGGCGACCGCGCAGCCTACTGAGGTCCCTAAGAACAAAACATACACCGTAAGCGATGTATCAGCGTCAGGCTTTTCTGTTACAAAGAACGCGGACACGGACGGCAGCAGTCTTGCGCTTGTTGCGCGGTATGGCGCGGACGGCGCGCTTATCGGAGTTACAACGCGTGATATAGCGTTAAGCGTAGGAAATACGGAGAGCTATAGTGTAGAACCGTCAGAGAATACGGAAAGCATAAGAGTATTTATCTGGGATTCGGCGGACGGCATGGAGCCGCTCGCGTCGGATAATTAAAAAATATAGGAGAGATACAAAATGAGTGGATGTTCACATAATTGCGGCAGCTGCGGCGAGAGCTGCGGAGAGAGAACCGCGCCGCAGGATATGAGAAAGCAGCCGCATCAGCTGAGTCATATAAAAAAGGTGATCGGCATAGTAAGCGGCAAGGGCGGAGTAGGAAAGTCATTTGTTACGTCAATGCTTGCCTGTCTTGCGCAGAAAAACGGATACAAGACGGCGGTGCTTGACGCCGACATAACAGGCCCTTCGATCCCGAAGCTGTTCGGCTTGAACGAGAGAGCCTCGGCAACGGAGCTTGGGCTGATACCGTCAACGACAAAAAATGATATTGACGTAATGTCGCTCAATCTTCTGCTTGAAAGCGAAAATCAGCCGGTAATCTGGCGGGGCGCGGTAATATCAAGCGTTGTGGAGCAGTTCTGGACGGAGGTGATCTGGGGCGAGGTCGATTTTATGTTTGTCGATATGCCGCCGGGCACGGGCGATGTGCCGCTTACGGTGTTCCAGTCGCTTCCGGTTGACGGCATTGTAATAGTCGCCTCACCGCAGGAGCTTGTGCAGATGATCGTTGAAAAGGCGGTCAACATGGCGAACATGATGGATATACCTATCCTCGGCATGGTCGAGAACATGAGCTATCTGAAATGTCCCGACTGCGGAAAGGAAATAAAGGTGTTCGGCGAGAGCCATGTCGAGGAAACCGCGGCGGAATACGGTATTCCGCTTATCGGCAAAATTCCGATCGACCCCGAAATCGCGTCACTTTGCGATAAGGGCGCGGTCGATGAGATCGGCGGCGGATATCTTGATTCCTTTGCCGATATTTTAAAGGCGCTCCATGAGGACAGCTATAAGCAGGAAACGGCGCCGTTCAAGATCGCGGTGACGCACAAGGACGGAAAGGTATTTGAGCATTTCGGACACAGCGAGGAATTTAAGATATACACCTTTGTCGGCAATGATCTTGCCGCGGTGGAGGTTGTAAAAACCGACGGACAGGGGCACGGCGCTATTGTCGGCTTCTTAAAGGAGCAGGGCGTTCAGGCAGTGATCTGCGGCGGAATAGGCGAGGGCGCAAGGAGCGCGCTTGAGGCAGAGAACATATTTGTGTTCGGCGGAGTAAGCGGCGAATGCGATAAGGTGATACAGGACTGGTTTAACGGTACATTGCAGTATGATCCCGATATAGCGTGCGCGAATCACGCTGACGGAGATCAGCACTGCGGCGGCGGCAGCCCGTGCGGAAGCTGTCATTGATAAATGAGGATAAAATGGGAGCTGTATCAAAACTAAATTATTGTTTATATACATACACGACCTCTCAGTCACGGCTGCGCCGT
>JBJEFT010000050.1:0-2772 GCA_051874315.1 Candidatus Ornithomonoglobus sp. | reverse complement strand
GCACGGTTTACCGTCAGCATATCCTGACTTTATGCCGGCTTACAAGGATTGATTTTACAGTCTCAAAATCATATGGGAAGGCTCCGTGTTGCGCGGAGCTTTCTTTTTGCGCCAGATACAGACAGAGGCTTAGCTTTCCGGTTTCCCTGACAGCAGCGACGATATAGCGGCGGTAATAGGAACGGTAAATACGACCGCCATGCTTCCCGATATGCCGCGTATTATCTCTATGCATGTGGAATACAGGTTCATTATATACATTGCAGGATAGTCATACGCGTACATGGTTACGATCGTATTTATTGATGTACCCACGAAAGCGAGAATCAGAGTGTTGGACATGGTTCCCATCATATCGCGCCCGACGTTCATACCTGACTTTAACAGCTCTGAGCGTGTCATTACAGGATTTTTTATATGCAGCTCATCTACAGCCGAGGCTACCGACATACCGACGTCCATGACCGCTCCGAGTGACGCGATAAGAATGCCGGAAAACAGCAGCTCTCCTACCTTGATCTGTGTATTTGCCGAGATATACATAAGCTCGTCTATCTCCGAAACATTATATCCGGTTACACCTGTCATTTTACCGAAAATGTACGCTAAAAGACCCGCGATCACAACTCCTGCCACTGTAGAAATTACCGCAGCAAGCGTTTTTTTAGTGATTCCGCCAATCAGCGGCATACATACCACGGTGGTCAGCGAGCATGATACTACCGCGGCAAAAAACGGAGAAATACCGCGGTATATCATAGGCAAGAACAGCCATAAAATCGTAACAAATGTAAAAATAAGTCCTATAATGGAGGTCAGTCCTTTTCTGCCTCCTATAAGCCATATGCTCAACAGGAAAAGCAGCGCTATCACAATAACCGCATTGATGCGGTATGCGCCGCTGACAGACGCTATTACCTCTCCGTTCGATTCGTATAAGACTGCCGTAACAGTCATTCCGACCTTACTCTGAACTCCGTAAAGATACCCGTTGTTTGATACAGCCTTGATCTGTTCTCCCTTATGAGAACCGCTTTTTATATCCAGCATAACATATTGGGCGCCGGCCTGTCCTCCGGCTTCCGCGCCGTTTTCCGTCAGTATTTCCGTAACCTCCGCCTTGGCATATGTTTTTCCCGAGCTGTTTATAAGCGGCACCTTATCTATTTTGTTAAATAACACCAGAAATGCCGCAAATACCGCGATAATAAATACGGATATAATAATTCTCTTAAGATTCAAAATCGATCAACTCCAATCTTTTATTCACAGGATTATAACAGACAAAATCCGTAAAATCAATACGATTTTCAAAGGTTTTAAGAACTTTTTGCATAAATATGATATTTAAGGCTTGTGGGAAATATTTCGGTAAAGGAACCTTAAAAGTCGGTAAATGTGGTTGAATTTGCGTGGGATTAGTATTACAATTCTGTTGGTGCCGGTAAGGTACCAAAAAATCATTAATTTTTATGTCAAAGGAAAGGGTTTTTTATGGAAACGAAAAAGAAACTTTCAATTCTTATGTGCTGCGCGCTTATTGCTTCAGTATGCACAAACGCAATAGCAGCCGATGAGGACGGCTGGACGCAGGCAGACAGGACAGATGCTGCGGCAGACGGAGCATGGGATGCATGGAAAACAGCCTGGGAAACAGAGAAAACAAATTTTGAACACATCTCACTGACTCCCGGAAAGGACGAGACCGAGCTGAATTTTGCATGGTATTCAAAAGCGGAATCAGGCACGCCCGAATTTAAGTTCTATGAGAAGGACGGCGGCGAGGAAACAGCAGAGACTGTGCAGGTTGTACAAAGTGACGCTATTCCGGGCTACTATTCAAACAAGGTTACGGTAACAGGTCTTGAAGCAGGAAAAATCTACTGCTACAGCTACACAAAGGATGACGGAGAATGGACGGATACTGAGGAATACACCGCAAAGGATACGACAAACGGCTTCAGCTTTGTATTCATGGGTGACCCGCAGATTGGTTCATCCTACGCAAATACCCGAGATGACGCAGATGATGCGCAGGGACAGGATTTAGCTGTATGCAATGACTCCTTCAACTGGAACAATACCATAAATAAAGCGCTTGGAATGAATCCGGATGTTAACTTTATAGTTTCGGCGGGTGACCAGATCCAGTCACGGGATAAGAAAACTCCGGAGGTTACACATGAAAGCTATACGGAAAATGAGATTGAGTATGCAGGCTATCTCTTACCTGAGGCGCTCAAGACACTTCCTGTTGCGACAACGATCGGTAACCATGACTCGCCGAGCTCAAACTATACATATCATTTCAATAATCCGAATGTTGACGAAACACTGGGTTATACTTATGCCGGTACAGACTACTATTTCTCATACGGCAATGCACTGTTTGTTATGCTTAACACAAACAACACAAATGCCGCGGAGCACAAGCAGCTTATTGAAAAGGCAGTAGAAGAAAACGGCGATAAGGAATGGAGAATAATAATGCTTCATCAGGATATCTACGGTCCGGGCGAGCATTCAAACGAGCCTGAAATAGTTGAGCTTCGTTACAGCCTTATGCCGATATTTGAGGAATATGATATCGATGTTGTTCTTACAGGCCATGACCACGCTTACAGCCGTTCACAGATCATGAAGAATGCGGAAATTTCAAAGTATGACTGGGATACGACAGCAATTTCAACCGAGGATTTCGAGGCAGTATTCGGAGTTGATGATCCGGACGAGGAGCAGAAGGCGAGATATGACGATTATCTGGCAATGATC
>JBJEFT010000049.1:0-2778 GCA_051874315.1 Candidatus Ornithomonoglobus sp. | reverse complement strand
CTGTGGATGCAGCTTATAAATGCGGAAAGTGAGGTTGAGTTGGATATGTTGGATAAGACGCAGGTACCGGAGATACAGAACGGAGTAAGAATAATTTATGATCTAAGCGAGGATACCCTTATCCGAGAAAAGGCGCGCCGCCGAGAGGAAAGACTTCTTGAGGCGCGCAGCGCGCTCATCTATGCAAGACGGCAGGGAATAGCAGAGGGTGAGGCAAAGGGCAGAGCCGATTTGCTTGCCGCTCTGCGCGCAATGGGCATTGATGAGGAAACTCTGAAAAAGGCTGCGGAGCAGGCAAGCTGAATTATTGACAGACATGTGAGAGCATTTACTGTTCTCCTGTGTTTTTTTCAGCTTATTAAACACTGAGCGCAATAAAAAATTTAAAAATCCGAAATTTATATTTACATTGAATGAAAATTTTGGTATACTATATATGCTGCATATTTTTTAATATCAAAATATTTTATCGGAAAGAGGTGTTACAGATGAAAAAGAGGATGGTCAGCTTATTTGTCATAACAGCCATTTTATCATCAATTATTACAATCCCGCACGCGGCGGGGGAAAGCCTGCCGGAGCCGGAAACGGCTGCGCTTGAGGAAATGGAAAAAGAGCGCGCGGAAATGGAAAAAGAGCGCGAGGAAATGGAAAAGGAACGCGCGGAAATGGAAAAAGAGCGGGAGGAAATGGAACGGCAGAGGGAGGAGCAGCTCGCGGCAATGGGACTTTCTGCGGATACCGACGCGCCGCGCCCGACACGTCCGCCTGTTCCGTCAGATGACACTCTTTCGGTCATGTCGTCTGAGTACAGCGAGATCGTGTACATATCCACTGTTGATGAATTGCGGGCGATTGACGGGCATGACGGCGGCTATTATGAGCTTGAAAACGATATTGACATAAGCGGTATTGAATGGACGCCGCTTAAGCTGACAAACGCAACCTTTAACGGAAACGGCTTCAGCATAAACGGTCTGACCGTTACAAGGGAGCCGGGGTATAAGATTAATACTTACGGGACATATATAGCCAATGTCGGACTTTTTGATTTGGTCGGTGACGGTATTTGTGAGGAACCCGTGAGCAATATTTATATTTTAAATCTTAATCTTTCAGATATTAATATAGACATAACAAAAAACAGCGCCGGTTATCTTTTTATAAGCGGGCTCGGTTTTTCTGGAATGTACTGCGATAACTGCAAAACAAGCGGTAATATATCGGTAACTTCACACAGCGGAGATGTGGTAATATATGGTATTTATAACGGAGAACAGTGCGAGAATAACATTAATATTATGGCGGAAACAGACAACCAAGACGCCTATTTATGGGCGTATGGAATAGTCGGCGGCAGCGATAATCAGTTTTACGGTAGTATAAGCTCAGATGATTGGGCGTATGGAATAGACGGCGACAGCAACAATTATTTTGAAGGAGATATAACCGCAGGCTATGGGGCGTGTGGAATAGGACCACTTGCAGGAAACGACAATATATTTATCGGTGATGTGCGTGGGGAAAGCACAGCACAAGGAATCTGCAACGGAAAAAACAACTATATGGAAGGAGATGTGATTGGCGGCGTATATGCTTATGGTATAAAAGAATGGTCTGAGAGTGAGATAACCAATTGTATCGTTAATGGAAACATAATAGCGGAAAATGGAAGCGCATACGGCATAGATACATACGGCAAATATATTTGCACCGGCTGTTCCATATACGGCAATGTCACCGGAAACGGCGCAACGGGTATAAGCGGCAGCACCGACTGCTCCATATACGGCAACGTCACCGCCAACAACGGCTACGCATACGGCATATATAGTTATAGTAATTGCACCGACTGCTCCATATCCGGCAATGTCACCGCCAACAACGGCGACGCATACGGCATATATAGAAATTGCAGCGGCTGCTCCATATACGGCAATGTCACCGCCAACAACGGCGACGCATATGGTATAAGGAGCAGCAGCGGCTGCTACATATCCGGCACAATCACGGAATCGCCGTCAGGCAGCCCGACACTTTCCGTAACCGCTTCTTCGCCGTATCAGGGCTTTTTCAGATGCGGTTACTGTAAAGCGGAAAAAACATCAAAAAATAATCTCAACGGTACGTTTCATTGCTATTCTTACTATACAGATTCAAACGGAAATGTACACCCCTCACCTCATTACTACAGTACGGTAAACTCCCTGCTCTACGACGACAACACTGTGGGAATACCGCCGGAGTCGGAGGGTATGCCTACAGCGCCGCCTACGTCGGAGCCTGCACCGTCGCCTACGCCGAAGCCCGCGACGTACACGGTGCAGATAGTTGACGAGCAGAGCGAAGCGCCGATTGCGGGAGCGGAGGTCACAATAGGCGGCAAGATGTACAGCACTGACGATAACGGAGTTATAGTGCTTAAGGACGCTCCGCGCAACAGCGGCTTAAAGGTTGAATACGGCGGCTCGGTTATCTATACGGACGCATCCTTTAATGCGGTGCCGAATCAGATGAGCACGGTGCATGTAAAGCCGCTGAACCTTGAAAAGGAGGATCTTTTCGCCGGAAACAATGCGTCCACGCGCATTACGGGGCCGGAGGTAAATATAGCGGGATATAAATTCCCGGTGTTTGATGTTCCCTTCGATATGGAGTGTGAGTTTTGTGATGCGCTGAAGGTGGCATATAATGCGGAGGACAAGACGTTTCAGGTGCTTATAGGCGGAGAGAATGAGCTTTCCAATATTGCGGTTGACGCGAACTCGACCTCATGGA
>JBJEFT010000048.1:0-2793 GCA_051874315.1 Candidatus Ornithomonoglobus sp. | reverse complement strand
GCAAAATTTATGTACAATCTGACGAAAAATCTGACTGCGCATCTGTACGGCAATGATTGCTCGGCATTGCCTTGATTTTGGTCAGAAAGGTGAAAATCCGACTTTATCGCTGACCGCCAAATAAGGTCACGGCGCATGAATATATTTGCGGCTCCGGCGCATAATACGGGTATACCGCGGCGGCAAGACCATATGGCAATTTTATGCTCTTTGGGAAAATTTTCACAAACATTGTAATTGAATTTTAACTTTTAAGTGAAAAATTTTGATGGTTTTGGTGATAATGCGCAAAAGAAAGCGAAAAAAACTTCGAAAATACGTCATAATAATGCTTTGATTTTTAAGCATACTATGTTATAATAACAGCATAGTCGAAAAGATTATAAAAAATTTTTAATGGAGGAAACAACAATGAAAAAGATTCTTGCTGCTATCGCAGCTTCCACAATGGCAATCGCAATGCTCGGTCTCACAGTATCCGCAGCTTCCGCTGAAGTTGAAGACGACGAGATCGTTGACGAGACAGTAGAAGAAGAGGTTGTTGACGAAGCTCCTGTTGAGGAAGAGGAAGAAGTTCCTGCTGAGGAAGAGGCTCCCGTTGAGGAAGAAGCTCCCGTTGAGGTTGCTGCAAACCCCGGCACAGGCAACGCTCCTATCGCTCTCGCAGTAATCCCTGTTGCTCTTGCTGCTGCAGCTGTTGTTGCTAAGAAGGTTAAGTAATTTAACTTTTGTCATTTGAACATTGATCCGTCCTTCGGGGCGGATTTTTGTTTATATATCATCTATATAAAATGCACAATGTAAACGATATTATTTTTTACATTATGGATATAGATTTTTTGAAAAGTATATTGTATAATAAATGTATAATCTTAATTCGTTAAGATAGAAATTAATTTTTGGAGGAATTTACTATGAAACTTAAAAGAATCGTAGCTGCAGTTGCAGCTGCTGCTGTTGCAGTTTCCGCAATGGCTATGACTGCATTCGCAAATCAGGACGCTTCCGCTCTCGCAGACGGTACAGCATACCTCAACATCAACAATGACCAGTGGGGCGATTTCGATGCTGAGTGGACAAACGTTGCAGTTACAGGCGACGGCACATACACTGTTTCCATGACAGGCGCTGACAACATCTCTCTCGCACAGTTCAACGCTCTCGAGATCAAGAACGGTGAAACAGCTTTCAACCGTACATATACAGTAACTGTTGACTCCATCAAGATCAACGGCGCAGAGGCTAAGATCGCTGAAGGCTACACATGCTCCGCTGACGGTGCTGCTCTTACAACAAGAGTTAACCTCTACAACGAGTGGAACTCTCCTTCCGAGGACGTTTCCGATGACGGTGTCGTTGACTGCCGTTCTGCTGACGGCGACTTCATGAGCAAGACCGCTAAGATGATCTCCGACGATTCTCTCGTTGGCGTAAACAGCATCGAAGTTACATTCACAGTTGCAGGTCTCGGCACAGCTGCTGCTGCAGAAGAAGCAGCTCCCGCTGAGGAAGCTGCTCCCGCTGCTGACACAACAACAACAGCTACAGCTACAGGCAACACATCTGCTGCTGTTATCGTTTCTCTCATGGCTGTTGCAGGCGTTGCTGCAATCGCTGCTTCCAAGAGAAAGTAATCCGAATTTAAGGATATTTACGGCGCCGACGGTTTTCCGTCGGCGTTTTTTATATGTTTTTTTGGGAAGTTTTAGTTGAATATCACCAAAAAAGCAGAGTAATTATTAGAAATATTACAAATTGTATATTTTTAATAAAAATGTTATAATGTATTATATAATAAACGGTTTATACCGTGTAAATTTGGAGGAAATCACAATGAATTTTAAGAAAATCGCAGCGGCTGTTGCGGCAGCTGCCGTAGCAGTTTCCATGACGGCTATCAGCGCTTTTGCGGCAACGGTTGAGATCGACAGCGAATACCCGGGTTCCTGGACTTCCACGGGCAAAGGCATCACAAAGGCTGACCTTCAGGCTGTAGGCGGCGACGTTAAGATCGTACTTACCGTTGAAACACAGAACCCCTACGGACTTGCTGACCAGTTCCTTGTAAATCCTATCGACTATGACAACGGCTGGGTATCCCAGACCGATTACTGCACAAGCGACACCATCACAGCTAAGACAGACGGCTGGATCTGCGTTCGCGAGAGCGATACAACTCTTGAATTTGTATATTCCGCTGACGCTATCGACGCTCTGGGCGACGACGGTCTCTGCTTCTCCGTTCAGAACGTTCTCGTTAAGTCCGCTGAGTATGAGCTTTCCGAAAAGCAGGGTGAGATCACACGCGTAAGCGACGCTGACGGTAAGGCATACTGCTTCTCCGAAGCTCCCGCTGCCGAGGAAGCTCCCGCAGACGATACTCCCGTAGCAACTCTCTACGATGAGGCTGCTCCCGAGGCTGATACAACAACAACTTCTACAGCTACAGGCAATACATCTGCTGCCGTTATCGTATCCGTAATGGCTCTTGCAGGCGCCGCCGCAGTTGTTTCCAAGAGAAAGTAATTTTATCAATATCATTTTTGCGCCGCGCTATATTTTAGTACGGCGCATTTCTGTTCTATATTTTTCCAATCGGAAATAAAATATACATAAAATGTTAATTTATATGACCTGTTTAATGCAATATTGTTAAAACTGACAAAAACAAGTCAAAATTATTATTTAATATTGATGTTGTGAATTTCGCGAGATAATGATATAATTAGGTATAAAAATTTTTGCGGTCAAACTATATATACCGCGCTAAATGGAGGAAAACAAAATGAACAT
>JBJEFT010000047.1:0-2805 GCA_051874315.1 Candidatus Ornithomonoglobus sp. | reverse complement strand
TAAAACGGCGAGAACGCAGGACGGCGCGCTTGCCGGAAGCACTTCTACGCTTTTTGAATGTGTACAGTGTGCAATAAAGTTTGGCATACCGGAAAGTGATGCGTTTAAAATGGCATCGGCAACTCCGGCAAGACATATGGGACTTAACAGAGGAATAATCGAATTGGGACGCGATTGTGATCTGATAATTGTAAATGATAAAAATGAGCTTGATACCGTTATAATTGGCGGCAAAATAATATGAGGTACAAGAAATGAATGTTATAGTATGCAAGAATTACGACGAGGTATCCGCGAAGGCGGCAGAAATTTTTAAGGAACAGATAAACGGCAAGCCGGACAGTGTTTTAGGACTTGCAACAGGCTCAACACCGGAGGGAATGTACAGCAGACTGGCTGATATGTACAATAACGGTGAGGTGGATTTCAGCTGTGTTACAACCTTTAATTTAGACGAGTATTACCCGATAGCGCAGTCGGACGAGCAGAGCTACCACACCTTTATGAATAAAAATCTGTTCAGCAAAATAAATGTACATTCGTCAAGAATACATATTCCAAACGGTGAAACGACCGATCCGGCAGAGGAGTGCAGTTCATATGAAGAAGCTATCAAGGAGTGCGGTGGTGTGGATTTGCAGATTTTAGGTATAGGGCGTAACGGACATATCGGCTTTAACGAGCCGGGCATGAGGCTGAACACCAAAACGCACATAACCGCACTTACCGCGGACACGATAGAGGCAAACACACGCTTTTTTGAAAACAGCTCAAAGGTGCCGACACACGCGCTCACAATGGGTATTTCAACCATAATGAGTTCAAAAAAGATTATTCTGCTTGCAACGGGACGCGCAAAGCACAATGCCGTTAAGGAGCTGCTGTCAAGTGATATTACAACCGACAGTCCGGCAACCATGCTTAAAATGCACCCGGATTTTACGCTTATATGCGACAGAGAAGCATATTCCGATATACATATAGGTATAGATATAGGCGGAATGAGCATTAAGATTGGTGTTGTGGATAACAATGAGATAGTTGACCGCCGCAGTATAAAGGTAGTGAAGGAGCAGACAGCGGAGGATATTACAGAGGCTATAGCAGCAGTATGCCATGAGCTTTCGGAGCTTTATGATGTGCGTTCAATAGGAATAGGAACGCCCGGAATAATACGCAACGGTGGGGTGAGTGCCGTAAATCTGCCGTTTGATAATTTCCGTCTTGAGGATGAGCTTAAAAAGAGGATAGATCTTCCCGTGAGCGTAGAAAATGACGCGTCGTGCGCAGCATTCGGAGAGCAGCTTGCCGGAGCAGGAAAGGGAGCGAAGAATATGCTGCTTGTAACAATCGGCACAGGAATAGGAGCCGGTATTATCATAGACGGCAAGATATATTCCGGCTGCGGAGCAGCGGGCGAGGCAGGACATATGTGTATTGACATGGGAGGTCTTGAATGCTCATGCGGTCAAAGGGGATGCTGGGAGCAGTACGCATCCGTTACCGCACTAAAAAAGCAGACAGCCAAAGCCATAGCAGAAAATCCGGACAGTATTCTTGCAAAAATCTGTGATGGTGAAGTCAGCGGCAAATCTGCGTTTATTGCTGCGGCACAGGGCTGTGAAACAGCAAGGGTAGTGCTTAATACATATTTTGATTATCTTGCCGCAGGTTTAAAAACGCTTATTAATATATTCGATCCCGAAGCAATACTTATCTCAGGAGGACTTTCAAACGAAGGTGATAATCTGATAAATCCTCTTAAAGAAAGACTTGCGACGTTTAAGTCAATCAGGACTGCGGCATTAAAAAATGATGCCGGAATAATCGGTGCAGCTGCATTGAAGCAGTAAAGAGTATAAGATATTACCGATTTTCTGTAGAATTTACCATTTAAAATACAGCGGTATTGTGATATAATAAAATTACCCTCAAGGTGTAAGACAGCTTGAGAGAACAGCATACATGATATAAATCAGGAACATGAGCATAAATTCTCTTAAAAAGAAAATTTCTCTCCCTCTCTCTCTCCCTAAACAGTTTTCGTTCTTCAATGTTCTTGGTTTGGTATGCTTGAAACAGAGCGTCTCAGGAATGGGATGCTTTTTTGTTTAAGAAATTTTGTTCAAATTGTAGGATAACACCAATTTATTATAAGATTATACATTTAAATTTATAGTAATTTATGTTAAAATTCAGTAAAAGTTACCTCACAATGGGTAGCTTAAAATATCTATACGGCGCTGCTCATTTCTATATTGGCGGACGATACGAAATAACGGTGCTGTAAAACTAATAAAGTAAAGGAGAGACATTTATGAAGTTTCAAAAAACAATCTCAAAACTCTTGGCAGCGGGGATCGCTGCAACTGCGTTTGCCGGGGTCGTACTGACGGCGAACGCCTCGCCGATAAACGATGATGTTGCAGATGGAATGAGAGTCGGAAGTGTAGGAGCCGGCGTGACAGCGGATTATGACAGCACGACAAAGGTATTGACGCTTTCGGGAACCGGTACAATTACATCTACAACCGGAGCAAACGGAGCAGCTATAACAGGGTCATCACAGAATCTGGTAATTCAGCTTGCCGACGGTGCGGATGTTACGGTTAATGGTATTGACAAGGGAGCTTATTCCTACGGAATCTATCAGTATGCCGGCTCAGTGACGATCAAGGGCGCCGGCAGACTCACTGTAAATGCTGCGACCGGAACGAGTGAAAGTGTCGGTATCTGTACATATAATTCAACGAACGGTTCATTATATATTACAGACGGGGCAACAGTAGTTGCAAATGAGATCGG
>JBJEFT010000046.1:0-2812 GCA_051874315.1 Candidatus Ornithomonoglobus sp. | reverse complement strand
TTATCTGTATTTCAGGACCGACCACCACTGGACAATGAACGGCTCATATCTCGGATATGCGGCATTTACGGAAGCGGCTGGCACTGTACCTGGATCTAAGGAGGACTACAGCTTAAAGGAGCTTGGAAGCTTTCAAGGCTCCCTCTATCTTAAAGCAAAGTCACAGCTGCCGTGGGATGCCTATGACGATATGTTCTACTACGATACGATAGAGAACGGTGATTTCGGTATGCTCATGCGCGCCGAGGACGCTGTAACGGAATACGGCACACAGTCACCTGTGTTCGATACAAACAATTGTAACTATAACCTGTTCTTCGGCGGTGATCAGCCGCTTATGGAGATAACCAATAACGGCAGACCCGACGGCAAGACCATTGTTATTATAAAGGACTCGTATGCCAACGCGCTGATTCCGTGGCTGCTTAATGATTATTACAGGGTAGTAGTGATCGACCCGCGTTCCTTCGGGGGCAATCTTCTTGATGAGGTCGAGCGGTATGACGCCGACGAGGTTGCTGTTTTTAACTATGTATTGACAACAACCTTCAGCGATTATTGTGAAATGATTACGGATCTCTTGACAAATTAACAATCAAATGCCTTGGCGAGCTTGCCGAGGCATTTCTTTTCGATACGGCTCACATAGCTGCGGCTTATACCGAGGGAATCTGCAATTTGCTGCTGTGTAAGGCGCTTTGTACAGCCCAGACCGTAGCGCGCGGTGATGATGCGTATTTCGGTAGGTGTCAGAACGCTGTGCATGATCCTGTACAGCTTGCGAACCTCTATACTGTCCGAAACAGAATCGGCGATGTCGGGAGCATCGCTGGGGAGAATATCCGCAAGCGTCATACTGTTGCCATCTTTATCTGTTCCTATCCCGTCATCAATATATATATCATTGCGCCTTTTTCTCATACTGCGCAGATACATAAGCACCTCATTTTCAATACACTTTGCTATATATGACG
This sequence comes from Candidatus Ornithomonoglobus sp., assembly GCA_051874315.1. Classification (GTDB taxonomy): domain Bacteria; phylum Bacillota; class Clostridia; order UBA1381; family UBA1381; genus Ornithomonoglobus. Next base: position 1,838 of record JBJEFT010000046.1, on the reverse strand, counting down.
AGAGCTTTTTGCTTTTGCTGTGATTATAGGTGTTGATTCCTTTTATAAGTCCGATGGTGCCTATTGATATGAGATCATCGGCATTATTTTCGTCACAGTATTTCTTTACAATATGCGCGACAAGCCGCAGATTGCGTTCAATAAGTATATTCTTTGCGTTCTCGTCACCTTTTGCGTACAGCTCAAGATACTCCGCTTCTTCCTCGGCGGTAAGCGGCTTTGGAAACGATGCGCTCCCCGATACATACCCCGCCATGAGAACAACTGTTCTGAGCCATTCAAAAACTGCGTTTAACATAAAAAACACCTGCCCGAATATAATAATAATATATTATACTCGACAGGTGCTTGTCAGTGTTGTATTAAATTATTACAGAGCGGTTGATAATTCAAAAAGCTCATGTGGCGCAATATCCTGTCCGTCACACCACTCAATGGTATTGCCGCAGGGGCGGACTGAATTAAAAATGTCGGGCTGCTTCAATTTTCCGAACCAATTCCCTGTTATATACGGAGCTACATCAAATTTCTTTCTTTCTCCTGTTTCATAAGTTATGATAACATTATAATTTTCAACAGGTTTTACGTCTGTTACCTTAGGATATTTCATGCTGCACACCTCCGTTTAAAGTCAGCGTAACGGATCAATTTTAAAATATCCGTCACCGTCTGAAAGCAGCTTCCAGTTTGCTTCCAAATCTTCTTTATGAATCTGAATCCATGCAACCAAAAGATTAAGCTTTGCTTTAGGGAGAGTCCCTTCAATAATATTGCCTTCTAAATCCATAACAACCTCGTCATCCTGATATTCCGCATGAATATGGGGCATATTATGCTTACCGCCTTTTTCATGGTACATTCGGACAATAATACCAAAGAATATACTTAATGTAGGCATAGAATCACATCCTTTTCAATTATTAATTATATTTTATCATATATTAGCTGCAAAGTCAATAAAAAATACTGCCGTTCTGAGCCATTCAAAAACTGCGTTTAACATAAAAAACACCTGCCCGAATATAATAATAATATATTATACTCGACAGGTGCTTGTCAGTGTTGTATTAAATTGTCTTGCTGCTGCAGTTTAATCTGCAGCAGGAACCGTAACAGCAAATTTTATTCAGATACTTCTGAACTGTCGGCTGATTGTTTAAACACAGCTTCAATTACCATGTCACCTGAAGGATTACATACATATTCACTGTCAGAGTATACCTGTTTTCCGTTTATAAGGAAATAATCAAATTCATATCCTGGATTTGGTGTTGCTCCGAACCAAAGCGGAAAATCCTTATAATACTGAGAAGTATAATTGGTAGGTGAGGTGATATTAAACAACGTTCCTGATTTCAGCTGGATGGAATTTGCATGCATTACCCCTTGCTCTCCGTTGAACTTAAAGGTAACGTTCACCTTAGTCTTATACCCGAAATAGTTTTCGAGCTCAGTTCTTGCCAACCCCGGCCTTTTTGATGCCCATGATTGTATATCATATAAATCACTTTTATACCACGAAAGAGGATATCTTATTCTTTGTTCTGTACGGACATGGATTGGGGAATAGAAAAAGTCATTTGCCTGTTCCATTATATTGTCCGTTGTCAGAATTGTGTTAAGATAGTCGTTGTAACGTCGTATAAATTCGATTTTAAAGCCTTTATTTTTCATGAAGGAACGAAACGCGGTATTAAGCAGACAATTTATATCATCAATTTTATAGCCAAGTGTTCCGGTGGCTTTTGTACCTTTCCATCTGGCTGTCATTGTGCTGGTATTTCCGTAAGCATCCTCCATAATCTTACCTATATTTTTCATGGAAACATCTTCGTCTG
>JBJEFT010000045.1:0-2817 GCA_051874315.1 Candidatus Ornithomonoglobus sp. | reverse complement strand
GGAGCTTGAAAAGCTTACACCGTTCTGTATTGCCGATATAAGCGGCGGAGAAAAGGACAACGCTATACCGCGCGAATGTGAGGCGGGTATTCTCGTCACTGACACAACCCCTGTATTTCAGCTTATCAGCATATATGAAGCAATATATCAGGAAAAGCACTGTGAGACAGACCCGTATCTTTATATAAATTATGATAATACCCGGAAGTGGGACGGTCATATACTCGGCAATAAAATAATAAGGCTGCTTGCGGAAGTTCCAAATGGAGTAAGAGAACTGAGTGCGGATATTGACGGGCTTGTAGAAACCTCGTCAAATCTCGGTGTAATTTCATCTGACAGCGAAAAGGTAACGATCACCTTCTCCGTCCGCAGCTCGGATGAGAAGAAAAAAGAGGCGCTTATTAAGGATATAACCTCTCTTATTTCGGAATGCGGCGGAGCATATAAGCTTGACGGCTTATATCCTGCATGGGAATACAAAGAGAAGTCAAAGCTGCGCGATGCCTGCATTGAAGCATACCGGGAGCTGTACGGCAAAGAACCGGTCATAACCGCGATCCATGCCGGTCTTGAATGCGGTATATTCTGCGGCAAGAAGCCGGAGCTGGACTGTATCTCCTTCGGTCCCGATATTCATGATATTCACACTCCAAAGGAAAAGCTTGATATAAAGAGCACGGAGCGGGTTTATAAATTTCTTCTGAATTTACTGAAAAGGCTGTGATTAATATGACAAAAATTAAAATATGCGGACTTACAAGCGCCGCTGATGCGCGTATAATAAACGATTTAGGTGTTGACTATGCCGGAGTTGTTATGTTCTTCCCGAAAAGCAAACGCAGCATGTCACCCGAAAAAGCAAAGGAAATAGTATCGGCGATCGACACGGCAAAAACAGTCGCGGTTGTAGTTTCGCCCACGGTTGAGCAGATAAAAATTATAGAGGAATGCGGCTTTGACCTTATCCAGATTCACGGCGAAGCACCCGATGAGGTTTTCACCGCCGCGAGTCTGCCGCTGTTTAAGGCCTTTAACGTAAAGGATATAGACACTGTCGGAAAATATGAGAAAATGGACAATATAGCAGGCTATGTGTTTGACGCGGCGCAGCCCGGCAGCGGCAAGACCTTTGACTGGTCAATGCTTAAGGATATACCTCACAGCGGAAAGCTGCTGATTCTTGCGGGAGGACTTAACCCCGATAACGCAGCGTCGGCAGTCCGCGAGGTTCAGCCCGATATTGTGGACGTCAGCTCCGGCGTTGAAAACGACAACGGTATAGGAAAAAGCCGTGATAAAGCGGAACGGTTCGTCAATGCGGTACGCGAAACATCATAAAAGGTACGGCACATTCAGCCGTACCTTTTATAAATTATAAATCTTTTCTCATCTTTTCACTTACAGGCTGCATATTCGTGACAGTGTCCCATACGAATGCAGTAATATATGCCGCTCCGTCAGTATTTAATTCAACATCAAGACTATCCGCCAAATTATCCTCCGTCAAAGCAATATCTTTAAAGGCTGCTGCGATAAGCGCTCCGTCAGCTGAATAGGAAGCCAATATCAGTTTTCCGTCCGCATCCGAGATTTTTGTAATATTTACGTTGATCACATTATCAGCCGCTGAAGGACAAGGGGACGGTTCTATTGTCCTATAACATTTAACAGAATGGGACAGCAGAATCGTCCCCTTGTTTCACTGCTTACGATCATCCCAGATATTTCTCTAATTCTTGCTTCAATAAAGGCAAATCCTCATGGATTGTATCCCATACAATACGCATATCAACACCGGAGTATCCGTGTACTATCCTGTTTGTCTTTACTATCCATATATCATTACCCCGCTTTTTTTATTTCGTTGTCAACCTCCGAATTTTCTTCAAGCTGTGATACATCAATCATATCAACCTTTTTATCAAGCGATGTTGTAACATCCTCAAGTAATCCGAAAAACTTAAGACCCTTTAGTCCGCTGTCAACAAGAATGTCAACGTCACTGTGCTGTCTTGCCGAGCCCTTTGCATATGAACCGAAGAGAATAGCCTTTTGTATATTATAATCCTTAAATACCGGCTGTAATATTGTCTTTATCTGCTGAGGCGTATATATTTTTTCAGTCAAATTGATTACCCCTTCTGACTGCCATAAGGATAACTATTCTTTTAACAGAATAGTTTACTTCTACATTTCTTCAACAGTTTTAAGCAAATTCTCACAAACCGTTTTTATTCTCAGCTTATATGCGTCTACTTCCTTTTTGATCTGGAGCATTTCCTGATGCTTTTTGATATGCTCCTCGTCAATCTGTCTCGCAAGGCGGGTCGCGTCAAGCTTTGCGCGGTTTACGATTGCCTGCGCCTCCATGTTCGCATTGCTTTTTATATCCTGCGCGGACTGGCGCGCAACATCAAGCGAACGGTGCATTGTGTCCTCAACCTGCTTATAGCGCTCAACAGCGTCGGTAAGAACGCCGATTTTGTCCTTCAGACTCTGGTTTTCCTTGCAGAGAGCCTCATAATCCTGTATTATAAGGTCAAGGAAATCGTCTACCGCGTCACAGTCATAGCCTTTGAATTTTTTCTCAAATTCCTTGTTCTGAATATCTATTGGTTTTAACATAGCGGTCCTCCGCCCCTTTCAATAATCTCGTTTATATATACTGTTTAAATGTAACATGAAGTCTGCTGCTTCTTGTTTCCGCTCCGAATTTGTATACTATAAATCTGCCGTGACCTCTTACGGAAAGAAGATCGCCCTCCTTAACAGTCTCCGAGGTTTTTATTATTTCACGGTGTTTTACCTTCACCT
>JBJEFT010000044.1:0-2818 GCA_051874315.1 Candidatus Ornithomonoglobus sp. | reverse complement strand
GGCGGAGTTGAAAGGAAATTTGAGGGCGTGATGGTCATGGGCGCGGATTTCACCGACGGCGGTATGCGATATGCGGCGGCCTCACCGGACGGCTCCTTTGAGTCGGCAGGAATTATAACAAGCGACAACGCGCTCCTCACCCGCAATGTTACGGATAAAACAGTATGTGACGCGCCGTTTGACACGATGTATACTGATTATATTCTTGCCAAGATAAATATGTATCAGCGGGATATGGAGGCGTACAATCAGTTCATGACAGCATTCAATTCAAGGCTTTGCGCATACAGAAGGTGGCTGGCGGATCGTATGCCGTCCGGGGACGGAAGGCTTCACAACTGGTGGTAATATAAATAAAGGAGGGACACTAAATGAGTGTTATAACCGAGCACGGAACAGGATATACGGAAAAGGATCTCATTCACAACTGGGCGGCAGAATATGCAAAGCGGTTAAACGACAGTCTTTCGGACACGGTTGAGAACTATGCAGCGGCGCTTGAAGGCGCTGACCGTGACGTATTGGCAGCTGCCAAGGAGTATACTGACACTGAGCTTAAGGCTCCGCTTGCAGCTGCAGCGGCGGCACAGACTGCGGCGGATGCCGCCAAAACTACGGCGGATAATGCGAAAATCACTGCCGATACCGCGAAAACCACGGCGGATGCCGCAAAAACCATTGCCGATACCGCGCAGGGGACAGCGGACGCGGCGCAGGCGGCGGCAGTCACAGCGCAGTCAGCCGCAGAGGCGGCGCAGAAAACAGCAGACAGCAAACTAGGTGAAATACCCATAGCAAGCCTTGATACCCTCGGCGGTATTAAGCTGTACGGCAAATCGGTCAACGGTGTAAACACCAATCGGAGCGGACTGTCAATAGGCGATGACGGAAGCATGCTGGTTCTTGTGAAGGCTAGCGGCGGGCTTGCGATTGACGGCGCAGGACAGCTGTATATAAAAAGAGTGGATTCCACCGGAAATATTCTCAATATAGTTGATGGCGGATTATATGTTTATGCAATGTCCGATCCGGACGCGCTGTTTGAATTGAGCAGCAACACCCCCGGCAGAGCGCTTGACGCGCATCTGTATGCGGAGCAGCACACTTACAGTACAACACCTGTAAGGGTGGGTACATGGCTCGACGGCAATCCTGTCTGGAGAGTGGCAATCCCGTACACACAAATGATCATGGGAATGAATGGATTGACAGTAAATGCTGAAACAGGTGAAATATTCGTTAATATCAATAATCTTGTTTCTACCTTTACCAATGATCGCTTCCTTGTTACAGCAATTACTAGTGTACAGATATTAGGATATAGTGAATGGGGTGCGTATATCCGCGAGCCGGTAAAGAAATATGCGGGCATTGTGTATTTTTCAACAGCAGAAACGCCGGAGATGTATGAAGATTATATAACATATGAGAATGGATACTGGGGCGGCTGGCTTGAGTTTGTCACGCCTCAAAGCAATATCTCATAAATATTCCGATTGGCTATATACCACGGACAAAAGGAGGAAACGATATGAATATCAAAAATGTAATTTGTACACTAATGGGCATAATCGGCGCGTTTGTGACACAGCTTTTCGGCGGCTGGACCGGCGCAATGACAACGCTTGTAATCTTTATGGGTCTTGACTATCTCACGGGACTTATAGCGGCCGGTGTATTCCATAACAGCAGCAAGAGCGAGAGCGGGAGCCTTGAAAGCCGCGCCGGTTGGAAAGGTTTAATAAGAAAAGGCGTAACACTGGCTATAGTATTGGTCGCATACCGTCTTGACCTGCTCATCGGAACAGCCTATATCAAGGACGCGGTCATTATAGCCTTCTGCGCCAATGAGCTGATAAGCCTTATTGAGAATATCGGGCTTATGGGCATACCGATACCGGAGCCGATAAAAGAGGCTATTGAAGTGCTCAAAGGCGGTGATTAAGAATATGACAGCAAGTGAAGCGATTGAAAAGGTAACAGCCGCGGCAGCGGGGGAGATAGGTTATCTTGAAAAGGCAAGCGACAGCAGTCTGTATGATAAGACCGCCAACGCCGGAAGCGGCAACTACACAAAATACTGGGCGGAGATAAAGCCGTCATTTCAGGCGCTGCCGTGGTGCGCGTGCTTTGTGACATGGTGCTTTGTACAGGCGTTCGGCAGAGATTACGCGGAGCTTCTTCTGCGGCATTATCCGTATGTTTACTGTCCCCAGATGCAGAGCCTGTTTACCCTCAATGCAAATCCGAAAAAGGGTGATATAGTTATATTTAAAAATAACGGTACCTTCACCCATACCGGACTTGTGACCTCGGTAAAAGGCGATTACTTTACCACTGTTGAGGGCAATACCTCCGGCGCCTCCGGCATTATTGCCAACGGCGGCGGAGTGTGCGCAAAAGGATATTACAACAGCAGCCTGCCGGGAACAAAATTCTGCAGTCCCGACTATTCAATATTGGAAAATAACGAGGAGGAATTAACTGTGACACAGTACGAGGAATTAAAGGAGCTTGCCGAGACACAGGCTCAGGAGCTTGCCGATCTCAAAGCAAAGGTCGCCCAAAGAACGGGCTACTATAACTACATTGATGATAATATGCCCGAAAGCTACAAGCCGACAATAAAGAAGCTTGTGGGCGCCGGTCTGCTCAACGGAGACGATAACGGTAATCTGATGCTTACGATTGATATGATGAGAATTTTAACCGTGCTCGACAGAGCGGGCGCGCTTGGCTGATACGCTTGGGCTGTATCAAAACCAAAACCAAATTATTGTTTACCTCCCGTTCTTGTCCCCCTTTTTTAGAACCGCGT
>JBJEFT010000043.1:0-2821 GCA_051874315.1 Candidatus Ornithomonoglobus sp. | reverse complement strand
TAATTGATAATGATACATATTCACTTGATTCGTCAATAAAGTCTGCGGAAATCGCGCTTGATAATGCAAGAATTTCTCTTGAGGATGCGCAGGATACATTGGAGGATTATTCAATCACGGCGCCTATTGACGGTACAATTATTACAAAGAATAACAAAGCCGGCGATAAGCTGGAGCAGAATTCAAACAGCTCGTCAGAGCCTATGGCTATAATCTATGATATGTCAGTGCTTAAGATTCAGCTTTCACTCGATGAGTCGGATATTCAGGATATACAGGTAGGACAGAGCGTGAGCATAACGGCAGACGCTGTCGCCGGAGAGTTTACCGGAGAGGTAACCAAGGTCGGTATCAACGGTACCTCTGAAAACGGTGTAACGACTTATCCTGTAGATATAACCTTGACAGAATACGGTGATCTTCTCCCGGGTATGAATGTCGACTGCGTAATTGAGGTTGAGAGTGCGGAAAATGTATTGGCAGTTCCGTCTGAGGCGATCCAGAGAGGAAACCGCGTTTATGTAAAGGGCGACAAGACAGAGGAAAATGATAAGGCACCGGATGGGTATTACAGCGTGTCTGTAACAACCGGCGCTACCGACGGTACATATATAGAGATCAAGGAAGGCCTTGAGGAAGGTCAGGAGGTCTGCGGAGCTGCCAAAGCCTCCGGTGTTGAAGCCGAAGGCGCCCAGGAAGCTCAGCAGCAACAGATGCAGATGCCCGGCGGTATGGGCGCACCTGCCGGGGGAATGGGAGCTCCTCCGGGAGGCGGCGGTAACCGCGGCGGCAACGCAGGGGGTAACCGCGGCGGCGCTCCGGGCGGACGTTAAGGAGGTAGTTTTATGCCTCATTTAGTAGAGCTTAAAAATATTTATAAGATATATCATATGGGTGATACCGATGTTCACGCCCTTGACGGCATATCGCTCACGATCGACCGCGGTGAGTTTGTGGCGATTGTCGGCTCGTCAGGCTCGGGAAAATCCACCTGTATGAATATAATAGGCTGCCTTGATGTACCCACAAGCGGAACCTATAAATTAAACGGAAGAAATATAACAAATTACACCGAGGATGAGCTCGCGGACGTAAGAAACAAAATGCTCGGATTTATATTCCAGCAGTACAATCTTATACCAAAGCTTACGGTAATAGAAAATGTTCAGCTCCCGCTGCTTTATGCGGGACTGAGCGAAAAGGAGCAGCGCAAACGCGCAATGGTTGCTTTAAGACGGGTAGGTCTTGATTCAAAAGCGAAAAACCTGCCCGCGCAGCTTTCCGGCGGTCAGCAGCAGAGAGTTTCTATTGCGCGCGCGCTTGCGGGCGATCCGTCTGTAATACTTGCCGACGAGCCGACCGGCGCGCTCGATTCAAAAACAGGCCGTGACGTTATGCTGTTTCTGCAGCAGCTTAACCGCGAAGGCAACACAATAATTCTTATCACGCATGATAACTCGATTGCAGCGAGAGCGTCAAGAATTATAAGGGTAACAGACGGAAGAATAGTATATGACGGACCTGTTGCAGGTGATAAGATTGTTGCCAGTCAGATGGCTGCGGGCCGTGAGGAGGGTGACGATTAATGGGTCTTGGAAAAAGCTTTACAATGGCTCTTTCGAGTATTATAAGCAATAAGGTACGTTCTCTTCTCACAATGCTTGGAATTATAATAGGTATCGCGGCGGTTATTATTCTTGTGTCGGTAATGAACGGTCTTACCGGCGAGGTGACATCCATGTTTGACGATATGGGTATGACCTCGATTACGGCAAATATCACACCGCGTTCAATACTTGAAGTAAAGCCGGAGGAGTTTTATGAGTTTGTTGAAGAAAATTCTGAACTGCTTACCGGTCTTTCGCCGAAAGCGACCGTTTCAGGCCAGCTTAAAACCCCGGATATGACAGGTGATGACGCGATAACAGGCTCATGCAACGGTGTATCTGAGGAATATATGAGCATCCAGAGACTGAATATGAGCTTCGGACGATTTATAAGCTATGCGGATTGTGAAAACGCGACAAAGGCTGCGGTTTTAGGTACATATCAGGCTTTGGAGCTTTTCGGCACCTGTGAGGACGCAGTCGGAAAAAAGCTTAAAATCAACGGTATACCGTTTACCGTTATAGGAGTTCTTGAGGAGAAGGAGGATTCCTCCCAGTCATCCTCGGATGATATAGTATATATACCTTATACGGCGGCGCTTGAAATGAGCTATACAAACAAGGTAAATCAATATGTGGTTGACGCGGTTGACGAGGATCATGTTGACCAGGCAAAGGCACTGGTTGAAAGCTTCCTGCTTGAGAAAATGGGCGATGAGGATTACTATACGGTAACATCCATGAAGTCCCTGATCGAAACAATGACGGAAATGCTTGACAAGATGAAGCTTGTGCTTGTTGCGATAGCCGGAATATCACTTCTCGTCGGCGGTATCGGTATTATGAATATCATGCTTGTATCTGTCAGTGAGAGAACAAGAGAGATCGGTATAAGAAAATCATTAGGCGCAAAGCATAAGCACATTATGACACAGTTCGTTATGGAATCCGGTGTTGTAAGCTGCATAGGCGGTATAATCGGAATCATATTGGGCTGTATTGTGTCGATGCTTGCGGGAAAGGCTCTGGGCATGAGCGTTGCGCCGTCAGCGGGCGCGATCGGACTTTCGTTCGGTGTTTCGGTCGGAATTGGTATCGTATTTGGTTTCCTTCCCGCAAGAAAAGCGGCAAAGCTGAATCCGATAGATGCTCTCAGAAGCGATTAATTGGTTACAGTTCACCTATCCCGATAAAGTAAAGAGGACTGCGCGGCT
>JBJEFT010000042.1:0-2822 GCA_051874315.1 Candidatus Ornithomonoglobus sp. | reverse complement strand
ACATTAGGATTATTTGCAATTTGTACTATAACCGCGTCCTTCTCATCATTGAGATTATAGTGGTATTGGAAATACTCGTCATCATACCGTTCACGCAATCTATAAAATCCGAAGAATTCACCGTTAAGATAAACAATACAGTTTTCGGAGGCCTGTATATCAACATCGAGAGGCTTGCACAGTGAATGCACAAGAGCATCCTTCATGAAAAACTCTTTCCAGTCGTCACCACCGTTGCGCAGAATAAAGCGCTTGAATTTGGTCACCTGCTCAAAGTTATTGTCTGTTACCTTTCCGTTAAAGAGATCACATTTTATGCTCTTTTTGTCGCCGTTCTGGTATATTGTATTTTCACGCGCGTAAACGCGAATTGATTTTTGCTGAAATACACGGCTTCCGGCACCGTTAAGTCTGAGCCCGGCGGGCTGCGCGATAACCCGGTTGTTAGATTCGTCAAATATTTCTATAAATGCCTGTGACTCATACCAGTTTGACAATTGAATGGAATTGTTATAGGAGAATAATCCCGTTTGCTCGTTAAAAAGCCAATCGTAATTTGCCGAAAGGGAAATTACTTTCATTTTATATCGCTGAGCGAAATCAACACCTACAAAATAACTGCTGACATATATTGCGGTTCCGTCGCCTTCCTCATTATATGCCATAGCTTTTACTGTCATGCCCTTCTGAACAAGTCCTGTCGGGTATCTGAAATCTTCGGCAACAACACATGTGACGTTTGCGGCAACGTTTTCTTCATATGTACGGTTATATATTCTTATAGGCTCCGTATACACAGGTGACTCTCTGGTTGGGTCACTTCCGTCTGTAGTATAATGTATAACTGCATTGCGGACATTAGTGCTGATTTCAAGCATGAATTCATTTTCATAACACCCCGCATCTGCAGAGAAAGTTATAGTTTTCGGAAGGTTCTTATATTCAATTTCTTCATAGAGATCATAGCTTCCTGTATAATTCAATCTTTCTTTATAATAATCCGTACGATCTGAATATTCCTGAGCATTCTGACCGGTAGAGATGGCAAGTATACCGTCATTCCAGCCTACAGAGCCTCCGACCAGTTCGGCAATATCACGCGCAGGGAGGTAGGAAACATCGTACTCATATATGCAGCCGTCCAAAGATTTTTTCTTTGCTTCTCCTTTATAATATACCGTTATGGAATTATCATCGGCATTGTAATCCAGCGTTGCCCCAAGAATAAGGAGCGAATACCGGACGGGAACAAAACTCACAGATTGGTAAACGTAGGGATTGGGTAAAATATCCATGATTTCGTTATTTGCATCAACCAAATGTGAATTTATGGCATAAACCAGAAATTTATCATTGTCCTCTGCGGAAGCGTTTATTCCGAAAATGGCAGACAGCGCTGCCATAAAACATATAATGCTCTTAATAATCATGTAATGAATTACTCCTCCGATTAGTTTACTTTGCAGCTTCCGATGTGACCTTTGTGAACAGGTCCAGAACATCCCTGCATACATATGTAGTTCCGTTGCTCACAACAGTAACTCCTCCGAGACGATAAACAGAATCGTTAACAATAGCGATGCTTGTATCAACAGGCAGACGCATTGTTATACCGTCCCTTTCTATTACAAGAACAGCTCTCGATTGTGAAATGATTTCATAGCTTATATTTGCGCCGGTGGCAGAAAACAGATCGCGGACTGGTATAAATAAGTCGGATGTTACTGCGTTGTTATCTACGCCAAGAAACGTTTGCATAAGGTGTGAAATGTCAGTATTATCGACAATTCCGTGTAAGCCGTATCCCTCGGGCGCATAAATGCTTAACGGCACATCCTCGCCTGTGTGACCGTTAGCAATCCACCCTATGTTTGCTCTTTTGCTCATCATTGCTCCCACGGCGGCCATAACCTCGTTTGTGGACTCAATTTTTCTGACTTCCTCGTCAGTAAGATCGGTGATGCCATAGTATTGTGCCACGACTTCTCTTACATTTGATCTTGAGCTGTCAAATTCAGAATATAAGCCGGCGCCTGTGCGCGAAGCGCGCTTGAGGGGATCAAGATATGAGCTTATATTTGTCTGCGCGTATCCGCTTTGACCGACACCGATTGACATACCGCCGTTGCCGTGGTCCGCGCATGATATTACGATCGTATTTCCATCGCTCTTTGCAAATTCCACAGCTGCACGGAATGCCTTGTCGTAGCTCATTGATTCACTTACAACCCCTACAGGATCATGTGCGTGTGAAGCGTAGTCTATCTTGCTTCCTTCCACAAGTAGAAAGAACCCGTTTTCATTGCGATTTAAAAGCTCGATTGCTTTAACGGTCATTTCTTCAAGTGTCGGTTCTGATTCCGAACGGTCGAAATCATAGTTCATATCCAGTGAAGCAAAAGTTCCGAGAACCTTATTGGCAGTGGTTCCAAGAAGCGCATTACGGTCTGTTACATAAGTAAAACCAAGCTTTTCCGCATCAGAAATCAGATTACGTCCGTCATCACGCCCGTCGCGAAGATAAAAAGAACCTCCTCCAAGCATTACATCGATTCCGGAATATATTTGCTGTTTTGCAATTTTTGAATAAAGAGTACGACTGTCAGTATGTGCCGAGAATGAGGCGGGTGTTGCATGCATAATAGGCGATGTCACAACAAGACCTGTGCTTTTGCCTGCAAGGTGCGCGGCTTCAAGCACTGTTGCAATAGGCATCTGGAAATTACTTTCGGTAACAGGTACAGCGCCGGGCATATCTGATACAGCAGGGAGTAGACCTATATAACCTTCATTTGTTTTATAGCCTGTGGCATATGCAGTCG
>JBJEFT010000041.1:0-2827 GCA_051874315.1 Candidatus Ornithomonoglobus sp. | reverse complement strand
GATACAGGAAAATCTTGATATGGAAAAGACCGTGTTTGACGAGCTGCACGACACATACCCGATGATGAACAACACGCAGATAAGAAACGCGCTTGCCGTGTTCCTTTTTAAGGGCGAGGATGTGTTTAAGGAGATCAAAAAGCTTTCCGGCGGAGAGCGGGCGAGGGTGGAGCTTGCAAAGCTTATGCTGAGGCCCGTGAATTTCCTTATCATGGACGAGCCTACAAACCATCTTGACATTGATTCGCGGGAGGCGCTTGAGGGCGCGCTTGCCGATTATGACGGCACTATGCTTATGGTATCCCATGACCGTTACTTTATAAATAAGCTTGCGGACAGGATACTCTATATGACGGAGAACGGCTTTGAAAGCTATATAGGCGGCTATGACGATTATTTGGAAAAGAAGTCGCAGCAGAAGCAGGTGGCGATCATAGATGCGGCTGCTAAAGAAAAGCCTAAGAATCTTGATTATCAGGAGCAGAAGCGCTTGCAGGCGCAGAAGCGTAAAACTCTCAACCGCTTTAAAAAGGTTGAGGAGCTTATAGAAATACTTGAAGCGGAGATAGAAGCTTTAAGCGAGGAAATGACAAAGCCGGAATATGCGGCAGATTTTACAAAGCTTGCAGAGCTTTCAAAGGCTGCGGATGATAAGAATACGGAGCTTGACAGCCTCATGGAGGAATGGGAAAGCTTACAGACAGAGATAGAGGAAAAGGAATACGAGATATGAGAGCGGTAATACAGCGCGTAACGAACGCGGGCGTGACGGTTGACGGAAATACAATCAGCAGAATAGGACACGGTCTGCTGATATTTTTAGGCATCGGCGACGGTGACACCGAGGCGGATTTAAAGTATATTGCGGACAAAACAATGGGACTGAGGATTTTCTCTGATGAGAATGATAAAATGAATCTGAATGTTTCAGATATTGGCGGCGAAATTCTTGTAATATCACAATTCACCCTTTACGGTGACTGCCGCAAGGGCAGACGGCCGAATTTCACATCATCGATGGAGCCGGTAAAAGCGAATGAAATGTATGAGCGGTTTATAGGCTATCTGCGTGAAAACGGAATTCACGTTGAACACGGCGAGTTCGGCGCGGATATGAAGGTGGAGCTTTTAAACGACGGTCCTGTAACAATACTCTTAGACAGCAGCAAAATATTATAATCAAAATTAAAATTGACAACTGCTCCATATCATGATATAATAAGCATATCAACTCATGCAGGAGGAAAATACCAATGAATAATGAAACAGTCATAGTGCTTGATTTCGGCGGACAGTACAACCAGCTGATCGCAAGACGCGTGCGCGAATGCAACGTGTACTGCGAGGTTTTGCCGTATAAATCAGACATTTCAAAGATAAAGGAAAAGAATCCGGTGGGAATCATATTCACCGGCGGACCGAACAGTGTTTACGAGGAGGATTCCCCGAAATGTTCAAACGAGATATATGAGCTTGGCGTTCCGATCCTCGGGATCTGCTACGGAAGCCAGCTCATGTCATATTCCCTCGGCGGCAGTATCGCAAGAGCGCCCAAGCGTGAATACGGCAAGACGGAGATCACGGTTGAGGACTCGCTGCTTTTTGACGGTGTTGACAGAAACACAGTATGCTGGATGAGCCATACCGACTATATAGAAAAGCTGCCGGAGGGCTTTAAGATAACCGCATATTCGGATTCGTGCCCATGCGCCGCATATGAGAACACGGAAAAGAAGCTCTATGCGGTCCAGTTCCATCCGGAGGTAAACCACACCGTTCAGGGTCAGCAGATGCTCCGCAATTTTCTTTACAAGGTCTGCGGCTGCAAGGGCGACTGGGTAATGAGCGACTACGCTAAAAAGGCGGTTGCGCAGCTTAAGGAAAAGATAGGCGATAAAAAGGTTCTCTGCGCCCTTTCCGGCGGAGTTGACAGCTCGGTCGCGGCGCTTATGATTCACAAGGCGGTAGGCGATCAGCTTACCTGCGTATTTGTTGACAACGGACTGCTGCGCAAAAACGAGGGCGACGAGGTCGAGAACGTTTTCAGAAAGCAGTTTGACATCAATCTCATAAGAGCCAACGCTCAGGACAGATTTTTGGGCAGGCTTGCCGGAGTTACAGAGCCCGAGAAAAAGAGAAAGATAATAGGTGAAGAATTTATCCGCGTATTTGAGGCGGAGGCGAAGAAGATCGGCAAGGTGGATTTCCTTGTTCAGGGAACGATTTATCCCGACGTTATCGAGTCCGGCGCGGGAGACGCCGCAACGATAAAGAGCCACCACAATGTGGGCGGACTGCCGGAGCACGTTGATTTTGAGGAAATCATAGAGCCGCTGCGCGATCTCTTCAAGGACGAGGTGCGCCGGCTCGGAATAGAGCTCGGTCTGCCGGAAAAATTCGTATGGCGCCAGCCCTTCCCCGGCCCGGGTCTTGCGGTAAGAGTAATAGGTGAAATCACCGAGGAAAAGCTCGAAATTTTAAGAGATGCAGACGCGATCTTCCGTGAGGAGATAGCCAACGCAGATCTTGACCGAAGCATAAACCAGTATTTTGCGGTAATCACCGACATGAGAAGCGTCGGCGTAATGGGTGACGGCAGAACATATGACTATACCCTTGCGCTCCGCGCTGTAACCACCAACGACTTCATGACCGCCGACTGGGCAAGGATCCCCTACGATGTTCTCGAAAAAGCATCAAACAGAATTGTAAACGAGGTTCAGCACGTAAACAGACTGGTCTACGACATCACCAGCAAGCCCCCGGCTACGATCGAGTGGGAATGATGACGTTTTTAAAATAAATGGCTTAACAAAGCCGTTTATAG
>JBJEFT010000040.1:0-2827 GCA_051874315.1 Candidatus Ornithomonoglobus sp. | reverse complement strand
TGGAAAATCCTTTCTCCGGCTGGAGAAAAGGCTTTGAGCGCGCCAACATGGCAACGCTTGAAACAATGCTCAATGTTAATATCATCGGCGGCAAAGGCTCATACATAGGTCAGACCGGCGGTCCGCGAACCTTTAAGCGCGGTCCCGGCGCGGTTCTGGAGCGCGGGCTCGGCTATGGCATGGGATCAACCGATGAATTTCAGAAGGGCATGATTGACGGGCAGATGCGGAAGATGTACCGCAGACTTGTTGATGAAGGATATTATACTCCTGCCGAAATGGAAAAAATGATCCGTGGCGAGATGCTTTACCGCACGTTCCAGGATGATACGCTTCCGGCTAAGATGTTAAACGATATTCATAACGCTCTTAACCGTGTCGGCATAGGAAAGGTTGACGCCAACGGCATTCATGAGTTTGGTGTCGGCGATCTTCTTACTCCGTATACCACTGTAGGCGGAAATATTGTTTCGCGCACTGTGGAATATTCTCCTCTGGGCGCATTGAAAGCTATTTATGATATTGCGCAGATAAGCAAGCAGGTGTACCGTGACAACAAAGTTATAGCTATGCAGAATCAGGAGAACGGCGTCGGCTTTACTCCCCGCGGTCTGCATTCGGAGGCATTCACTGCGTCAATGCAGAGGCGGGTCGTTATGGACATTGCAAGACCGCTCACCGCCGCCGGAATCATTGTTGCCGGATTCGGACTGAGAAACCTCGGTATTATAATCGGCACATCTGATAACGGCGATTACTCCGAAGAACAGTATGAGAACTCAAAAGGACTCGGCGATTTTAAGATCAACCTTTCACAGCTGAAGCGGTTTATCACCGGCGAATATGACGGTCACGCTCAGGCCGGCGACGCTCTTGCCGATATAGGCTGGCTTGTCGGAATCAACACCGCTCTTTCAACAGGCGCTGCACTTTCGGATATTGTCGCAGCTGATGACGGTTACCTTAATCCGGTGCTTATTATGAACACCTCGCTTAATTTATCCGGGAACGTAGTCGGAGATCTGTCTCTGTTCTCGGGAATTAATAAGGCGATCAACAACTGGAAGTACACCGACGGCATGGCGGAGTTTGCCGCGGCGGAGCTGGGTGACTTTGTTCTTTCGTTCAATCCCGCGCTTATTAATCAGGTTGCCAACACTTCCGACAATTACAGCCGCAACCCGTATAAGGAGGACGGCCCTCTTAATACCTTTATCGGTAAGCTTAAAAACAAGAGCTTTATCCCGTCCGTTCGTGATGATGTTCCGCTCAGGATAGATATATGGGGTCAGCCTGAGGAAAACACTCTAGGTTCTACCGGACTTGACATTGTGAACAATTCATTCCTTCCCGGTTTTGTAGATAAATACAAGGTCAATGAGCTGACGGCGGAGTTTGACAGACTTCTTGAAATGTCAACCGATATTCTTCCGAGGATCCCGGCAAGGGAATATAAGTTTTCGCTTGACGGACATACCTATGAGTTTAAGCTGAACGGAAAGGACTATGAGCAGTATGCGCAGTTCTTAGGTCAGACAACCTATAACAATATGGCTGCGTTCGTAACCTCTGAGGATTATCATCTGCTTTCGGATCAGCAAAGGATTGACACGCTCGAGAAGATCGCACAGTATACACCTTATACTGTTCGGAAGCTGTGGGTTAAATATCAGAATAAAGGCATGGAGGCAAATCCTGAAGTTCGGGCGGCGCTCGATGCCGATCTTGAAGAATATTCACAGGCGGCGGCAAACTATGTCAGAGAGCGGCAGGCGGCGGAATATATACAGCGCGATGACGTTAATGTTGAGGACGTTGTTTCTGTCTATAACGAGGTGCCGTATACAGACGGCGAGATCAAAGGACAAATTGCCTATAACAAAGAAAAGATTGAAAAGATTAAAGCCGGTACCTATTATGAATACCGCTACCGTGATGATGGAAGCGAATATAAGCTTTATGCCTCTAATTGGACTGATGAGGAAAGACGCTCAGAAATTGCTTACCTCGAATCAATAAACAAGCGTCTCGCTGACGGCTCTTTAACGGATAAAAAATATATAACCGGACATTTTTCTGATTTATCCGCGGCGGATAAGGAAAAAGTATTGAGCCAGATAAGCCGGTACCCTTCCGAGGTAAGACTCCCTGATGATCTTCCTAAGCCGGATATGTCACAGGAAGGCTCGGAGCATATTGACGTTACAGGGAAACGTTCATACAACGAGATGAAGATGATCCTCCAGTCACAGGGCTACAGCATGGGCGAAAAGAATAAGGGGATTGACACGGAGAACAAGTCCGTTACCATTACACCAAAGAATACAAAGTCTGAAATTGACCCGGACAGTATTAAACCATCCTCGAGTCTTAAGAGTATCTATAACAATTTTAAGCGCGGCGGAAGCTATTACCGGCGCCGCTCGTATTCCCGCCGGACATGGCGCAGATCAACTAAGCGGTATTATTATAAAAACTACTCCCGCAGGACTTATTCGCGGCGGACTTATTCCGGGCGGCAGTATTCACAGCGGACGCGCACAAGCTCGTCACGGTTTACTCCCGGCGGTTCAGGCAGATTTACCGTTGGAGGAAAAAGCCGTTTTGCCGGATTCGGAAATTCTTCCGCTTACAGATTTATTCCCAGATTTGGAGAGGTGGAAAACGATGTATATAAATGATGTGATAGACAGGGCGGAGCAGCTTAAGCCCTCTGAGTATGACGTTACAGAGATGTATATGTGGTGTGATGAGGTATCTTCAATGCTTACCGTTGAGGACCGCAGGTGCTATAAAAGCATCCGGCTCCGCGTTGCTCCTGACGGTT
>JBJEFT010000039.1:0-11455 GCA_051874315.1 Candidatus Ornithomonoglobus sp. | reverse complement strand
GCTTTTTCTTAATATCGATACGCGCCTTTTCGGCATTCTCGCGGCTGCGCTTGTTCACAAGCACCTGATTGGCGATCTTCTCCGCATCCGCCTTGTTCTCTATAAAGTACACCTCAAGCTGATGACGCAGAAATTCCGTCATAGCGTCCTGTATGAACTTGTTATTAATAGCCTTCTTCGTCTGGTTCTCATAGCTTGTCTGTGTTGAGAACGAGTTGATAACAAGCGCAAGACAATCCTCAACATCGGAAAACGTGATCTTTGACTCATTCTTATTGTACTTGTTATTCTGCTTCATGTACTGGTCTATCGCATACACAAAAGCGTTCCTTACCGCCTTATCCGGTGAGCCTCCGTGCTCAAGATAGCTTGAATTATGATAATATTCAAGGAAATTAACACGGTTTGAGAAGCAGAAAGCGATCTGCATCTTCATCCGGTAATCCTCCTTGTCCTCGCGGTCGCGTCCCTCGCGCTCGCATTCCCATGTTTCAACGGTCGTTAAAGCGTCCTCGCCTACCGCCTCGGAAAGATAGTCCACAATACCGTTTTCATAGTAGTACTGGAACATATCCATTCCTTCCTCGGTTTCATTGTATAAAACAAATCTGATTCCGGCGTTTACCATTGCCTGCTTATTTAAAACATCCTGATAATATTCAAGCGGTATCTTAATATCTGTAAAAACCTCGGTATCCGGCCTCCATCTCTGCACCGTACCGGTTTTCGCGCTGCGCACAGGCTCCTTTTTAAGTCCGCCAACATTCTTTCCCTTTTCAAAATGAAGCGTATACTTATTCTTATCGCGTATAACCTCAACGTCCATATATTCCGAGGAATACTGTGTAGCGCACGCGCCCAGACCGTTAAGACCGAGGCTGTACTCATATGTGCCGCCCGCATTGTTGTTATATTTTCCGCCCGCGTACAGCTCGCAGTAAACAAGCTCCCAGTTATAGCACTGTTCCTTTTCGTTAAAATCCAGAGGAACACCGCGTCCGTGGTCACGTACCTCTATAGAATTATCGAGGTATCTTGTGATCTCTATAAGATCTCCGTAGCCCTCGCGCGCTTCGTCTATGGAGTTTGAAAGTATCTCAAAAAACGAGTGTTCACAGCCCTCCAGTCCGTCTGAGCCGAATATTACCGCCGGTCTTAAACGTACTCTTTCCTCGTCCTTAAGCTTTACAATATCCTCATTGCTGTATGCGCCTTTTTTTGGCATTACTATCTACCCTTCCTGTTACACCACATTGGTGAAAATAATCGTTACAGTTCAGCTATAGGGACCATTACTTTAGCGGGATAGGTGAGCTGTAACAAACAATCAATATGCTTCCATTTTAATCTATATGTCAATATTTTATACTATTTTTTCAATTTTGTCAATAGCTCCATGTTTTTTGCCATTTATACAGCAGCATACATAAAAAAGCCGTATCAATATGACACAGCTCTTTTGTCCTAAGTTCCGGCAGAGGCAAAAGCATAGAGTCTCTGCCCGCGCAGATAAGGAAACAGTATTAATAATTTTCAGCTTTAATCTGAAAATAGCTCTTGGGCTTTAAGCATACCGGGCATATTTCCGGCGCCTTTCTGCCTATCACAAGATGTCCGCAGTTGCGGCACTCCCATATTGCCTGATCGGATTTTTCAAACACCTGCTGCATCTGGACATTTTTAAGAAGCTTTCTGAAACGCTCCTCATGGTATTTTTCGATTTCCGCCACCATACGGAACTTATGCGCAAGCTCCTTAAAGCCCTCCTCCTCGGCGGTCTTTGCAAAGCTTGAATACATATCCGTCCATTCCCAGTGCTCACCCTCGGCGGCATTGGTCAGATTATCGTCGGTTTTTCCTATTCCGCCAAGCTCCTTAAACCACAGCTCCGCATGGGCGCGCTCATTTTCGGCGGTGTATCTGAAAAGCTCCGCGATCTGCTCAAAGCCCTCATTCTTTGCCGCGTTCGCAAAGAAAGTATACTTGTTTCTCGCCTCGCTCTCACCGGCAAAAGCATCCCTTAGATTCTGCTCGGTCTTTGTGCCTGTATATTTTGTTTTTGCGCAATATGACATTCTGATGTCTCCTTTCCTCTTTTCCTTAGTTTTCCGCAGACAGGGATTTTTATTCATATTATTCCGTTTTTGTACAACTTTGCTATTGTAATTTATTTTAAACGTGCTACAATATATCAGGAACATTTTTTGAAAGGATCAAGAAAAATGGATATAAAAATACTTATTACACAGATGGCTGAGCTGTTTATAATAATGCTTCTCGGGTATCTCGTTTATAGAATAAAGCTGGTTGACGATCACTTTGTAAAAAAATTTACAAAGCTCATACTTGACGTAACGCTTCCGGCAATGATACTCGCTTCTGTGCTCAAGCTTGAGGAGCGGCAGTCCACGGCGGACGTGCTGACCGCGCTTATAACCGCGGCGGCGCTTTTCTTTGTAATTCTGCCTGTTTTCGGCCGGCTGCTCGCAAGGCTGCTGTTTGTAAAAAAGGAGGCTGTCGGACTGTACACCTTCATGAACGCGTATTCCAATGTCGGATTTATGGGCTTTCCCGTAATCAGCGCGCTCTGCGGCTCGGTGGGACTGTTCTACGCGGCAATCTTCAATCTGATATTCAATCTGTCAATTTATACAATGGGAATATGGATGATGAACAAGGGCAACCAAAACGCAGTTAAATTCAATCCGAAGCTGCTGTGCACTCCCGGAGTTCTCGTCGCGGTCATTGCGATCGGCATATATTTCTTAAACATCAGCTTCCCGGCGGTAATTACCGATTCCGTTGACGCTGTAGGCTCGATCACCTCGCCCTCGGCAATGCTTTTAATAGGCTGCACGCTTGCAAAAATGGATGTTAAAAGCGTGTTTAACGAATGGCGGCTTTATCCGTGGACGATAATCAAGCAGATCGCCGTTCCTCTCCTGCTCTGGATCCCGTTCACACTCGTTATAAAAAACGAATTGCTTTTACAGGTCACATATATCCTTACCGCAATGCCCGTGGCGAACAGCGCCGTGCTTTTCGCTACCAATTACGGCGGCGATGCGGAGCTTGCCGCAAAATCGGTATTTCTTACAACACTGATTTCACTTGTTACGGTTCCGGTCTGTATTATGCTGGTGATGTAAATAAGAAGGGGCTGTATTTTGATACAGTTCCTTTTTACTTTGCATAGTAATTTAATATTGCGGACAAGATAAATCCATGCTATAATAGATATAAGCAAAGGACGGTGATTATATGTCGGATATATACAGCAAGCTGTGTGAGGTAATGCTGAATGATAACACCCCGTCGGAGTGGTTTTTAAGGCTGGATAAGCCGACGCTTAATGAGTGGTTCCCGGAGCTTGCGCGGTTAAAGGGGATCGAGCAGCCGCCGGAGCATCACAGGGAGGGCGATGTATGGAATCATACAATGCTTGTTACCGATAAGGCGGCAGAGCTGAGGAGCAGCGCAAAAAATCCTCTCGGACTTATGCTCTCGGCGCTGACGCATGATTTCGGCAAATACGGAACAACAGCGGTCATTAACGGACGGATACACGCTTACGGTCACGAAACAGCGGGTATACCGTTTATAACCGATTTTCTGAAACGATTTACCGATGATGAGGAAATACTGCGGTATGTTGTGAATATGTGCAGGCTGCATATGCGCCCGAATGCGCTTGCTATCGCAAAGGCAAAAAAGAAATCCTTTAACAAGCTTTTCGATTTGTCCGTCTGTCCGGAGGACCTGCTCCTTCTGGCAAAGGCTGACCATCTCGGCAGGCTTGACCCGCCGGATTATTCCGAAACGGAGCGGCTTCTGCAAAAGGCGCTGAAGGAATTTTATGAAACAATGAACAGTAAATAAAAGCAGAGGACGGCGCAATATCAGTCACCGTCCTCTGCCGTTATTATATCCAGTTATCAGCGATTTCATCAGTTTTTGCTTTCAAAATCTCCGCCAGATCCTCAAAGGCGGGGATATACTTGTCAAAAATGAAATCAAGCATTTCCGAAATTTCATCCTCGTCATAGATATGAACGGACAGGTTCCTTTTATTCAGCATATCAATCCATGTCCCTGCATCGTTAATAAAATTCACTTTGTAACCAAGCTTCAGGATCTCACGCGGCGAGCCGGATTCTGAACCCGTAACAGAATGAAGTCTTAAAACCTCCTGTAACGCCTTCCACGCAAGCTCAAAGGTAAGATTAAACTGCCCGATGATACCTGTTCTGTAAATCTCGTTTTCGTTCGCACTTTCTCTGTCCGCTCTCTTTAAAACTCCGAGACATTTTAAAAAATTATCCAGTTTTTTCATATATCACAACTCCGTCCCGTTTAATTTCGTTTAAAAGCTCTTTATTTTTTGCTTTATCCAGATTTACAATATCAAACATCAAGAGTGTTTCCGCTTTCTCGTCCACATCAAGAGCAAACTCTGCTATATTCCCGCCGCTTACGGCAATGTCAATATCGCTGCGTTCTCTGTTGCTGCCCCTCGCCCGCGAGCCAAAAAGGATTACCTTTTTTATTCCGTGTTTTTCCGCAAACGCTTTAATATCACTTTCCGCTTTTTCAGGTAAACAATATTTCATATATACCTGCCCTCCGTCTCAGATATTATATGTTTATTATATCATAAAAGCCGGAAGCTTTCAATAAAAATAAAACATTTTAAAATAATATTTATAACCAAACACAAGAAAACAGCGTTTGCGCCAAGTGCGGCTTTGCCGTCAGCTTATAGCTGATTGTCCGGGACCGGTTCACCGAATATCGGGAAGCCGTCCTCATCATATTCAATTATCTTTGCGTGCGCGTGACGGTTAGGGTCGTAAAGAGGGTCGCCGTCGATCTCTTTATAATTGCGGCAATGATAAATCATTACGTCCTTATCCCCGTCAACGGTAAAGCAGTTGTGTCCCGGTCCGTACTGACCGTTTTTCTCGCTTGTAGTGAATACCGGATGCTTCATTTTATGCCATGACTCCGGCTTTAACAAATCCGCGTCCTCATACGCCCAGAGCATTCCCATACAGTAACGCCAGCCTGTGTCCGACGCGGAATAGGTCATAAACACTCTGTTGTTTCTGTGCAGGAATGCCGGACCCTCATTCACCTTAAAGCCCTGCTGCTCCCAGTCGTATTCCGGAGAGGTAAGGAGCACCGGTCTGCTCTTACGCTCCGTCGGGCTTTTCATCTCGGCAATGAAAATCTCCGAGCCTCTGTACTGCTCTATTGTCTGCGCCCACGCCACATAATGCCTGCCGTTGATTATAAAGCTTGTCATATCAAGAGAAAAGCTTTCGTGGCCTACATCCACTCTGCCCACCTCATACCACATATCCTTCATAGGATCGCCGTTGCACACAAGCGCGTACGGACGTATTGTCCATACATCATCCGAGCTGCACGCGGTAAAATATATATACCAGCTGCCGTTTATATAATGTATTTCCGGCGCCCAGATATGCGCGCTCAGCTCACCCTTTTTATGACGCTTCCAGATAATCTTTGAGTTTGCAAACGCGAGACCGTTAAGCGAATCGGCGCAGCGCAGCTCTATGCAGTCATACTGCGGTATAGAGCCCGTAAAATAATACTTTCCCTCATGATAGCACACAAACGGGTCCGCCCTCTGATATACCAGCGGGCTTCTGTATTTGTATTCTTTATCCATAGTCAACTTACCTCTCCTGAAAATCGAATAGATTAATCATACCATTCCGCTTTTATATTTTCAAGAGAAAAGGTCGTTGAAAATATTCAAATTTTTGTGTTTTTTTTGTTTAATTTGCTACAGAAGGCTTCCGGGATGCTGTCTGCCGGCATGATCTAAGGTATAATCCTCCTTATATATTAGGTCAGAAATATTTACCAGCTCATATTGCTTTGTAAGCTGCTCCAGTATCTGCGGCAGCACCTGGGCTGTATGCTCCGTTCCATTGTGCAGAAGTATAATATCCCCCGCCTCAACCTCCGGCACTATCCTGTTATATATCTGCTCCGCCGTGACTCCCTCGGGATAATCAATGCCGTCAACCGACCACTGAACGCATATTCTTCCGTCATTTTCGATCGTGCGGATAGCGTTATCATCATACGCTCCTGATGGTACCCGGGCAAGAGTCGGCTTAAATCCCGTTGCGCGCATAACCGCCGCGTCACATTTTGCCATATCCTTTATGATCTCATCACTGCTTAAGGTGGTGTAATCATCATGATTATATGAATGAATGCCGATCTCAAATCCCTCACGGTAAAGCTTATTGAGCGATGAGCTGTAATCCTCCGCCCACTTTCCCGTTACAAAGAATGTTGCCTTGCAGCCGCAGCGTTTTAAAATACTTATTATATCGTCAATATCATCATCATTCCACGCGCAGTCAAAGGTAAGGGCTATCCTGTTGTCCTCACGCTCCACACTGTATATCGGCAGCTCCCGCCCGTTTACAAGAAACGCAGAAATCGCCGGACCCGACTTAATACATACAACCGCAAGCAGCGCTGCCGCAAGAACTCCCAAAATTATATGCTTTAATTTAATAACATAAAAACGCATAGTATTACCTCCATATATTTCTTTAGTATATAGGATAATTCTATGCGTTAATATTCGGTTTAAGAACAAAAATCGTTCGACAAATTATTACATTACAATAACCATGACGGAAGGCTCTTCTTTTTCTTAGGCTTTGGCGCCGTCTCCTGCTTCGGTTCCTCTTTTATCGGCTGAACTGTTTCCTTTAAAGGCTTTTTCTTTTCCGCAGGCTTTTTTGCCGGAGCTGCCGCGGCTGTTGCGCCGCGCTTGAACGGAGCGGCAGGCTCACCGCCGTTAAAGTATTTAAGGCATTCTTCCTCAAGCTCATCGGTTTCCACCGGAACGCTCTTGAATCTGTCCGCAAAAACCTTTCCCGTATTTTCCTTTACCCTGTTATACGTTCTTGCAAACGAGGTCACAAGCGGCTTCATATCCATTGATATTCCCTTTTCACTTTCTCTCACAAGCATCTCAGCCCTGTCATCATAAAAACGTATTGCAAGCAGTCCGTCACCGAGATATTTAGCGGCTGCCTCGGAAAATGCCGTTCTCATATCCTCTCCGTTAAAAACCGTGTCAATACCCCTCAGTATAACAGCGTATTTTCCCGTGCTGCTTACCTCTCTTGCCTTTCGCGCCATATGATATGTCCCCTTTCAATAACTATATATTATATAATATCACAAAATCTCCCGGGACACAAAACATTTTTATATTGATCCGAATAATTTCGGCAGTTTGTACATATTTATGTAGCAATACATGTACAATTACACAAGGGGGAGCACTATGGAATACTTTGAAATGACCGCGGCAAGGACTGCCGGACAGCTTAAAACAGATATTAAGAATGGACTTGACGAAGCGGAGGCAAGCCGCAGGCTTGTTTCTCACGGGCGGAACGCATTGCAGGACAGAAAAAAGCAATCCTTTATTATGCGGTTTTTAAGTCAGTTCAACGACTTCATGATCATAATACTTCTGGGAGCGGCGGCGGTCTCCTTTCTCACATCGCTGCTTGCCGGTGATGCGGATCTTACGGAATCCGTTATCATTCTCGCAATAGTCACGCTTAATGCCCTGCTCGGCACAATTCAGGAAATACGGGCAGAGCATTCACTCCAGGCGCTGAAAAGGCTCTCGTCCCCCCACACGCTTGTTATCCGCGGCGGGCGGGAATACCGTATCAGCTCAGAGGAGGTCGTTGTCGGGGACATAATACGGCTGAGAACCGGAGATATGGTCTGCGCCGACTGCCGCCTGATAGAATGTGACAATCTGGCGGTTGACGAATCCTCGCTCACGGGCGAATCCCATTCCTCCTCCAAGGATGCGAATATAACGCACGATTCGCTCACCGCGCTGGGTGACATTAAAAATATGCTGTTTTCCTCCACACACATAACCGCCGGAACCGCAACGGCTATTGCCGTAAAAACCGGAATGGATACCGAGGTCGGCAGGATCGCCTCAATGCTTCTCGATACCGCCCCTCAGCAGACACCCCTGCAGAAAAGGCTTGCCGATACCGGAAAGGCTCTGGGCGCCGCGGCGCTTGCAATATGCGGTATCATATTTGTGATAGGGACAGTAAAGCACATCCCGCCGTTTGAAATGTTTATGACCTCCGTTTCACTGGCTGTCGCGGCAATACCGGAGGGACTTCCGGCGATCGTCACGATAATGCTTGCGCTGGGGCTTATGAGAATGTCTAAGCATAACGCGATAGTACGTCATCTGCCGTCGGTGGAGACCCTCGGCTGCGCTACGGTTATCTGCACGGACAAAACGGGGACGCTCACCCAGAACAGAATGAAGGTATCAGATATGAGAACACGGGACGACCGGCTTCTGCTTGAGCTGTGTACACTCTGCTCGGAAACCGGCGATTACATAAACCCGACAGACCGCGCGATACTTGAGGCGGCAGAGCGTCACGGAATAAGCTGTGAGGCATACCGTAAAATGTATCCCCGCCGCGGCTGTATCCCCTTTGATTCCTCCCGCAAGCGCATGAGTGTGCAGTGCGGCGACAGAATTATTGTAAAGGGCGCCCTTGAATACATTCTTCCGCTGTGTACACATTACCATAACGGAGTTTCCTCCGTTCCCCTCACAACACAGCAGAAAAATAAAATTCTCCGTGACAACAGTGAAATGACAGACAACGCGCTTCGTGTTATAGCCTGCGCGTATAAGACCGAAAAGCATTCTCGCATAATTGACGAGGGCGGACTTACCTTTGCGGGGCTTATAGGTATTTCCGATCCACCGCGCTCCGAGGCAGAGGATGCTGTAAGGACCTGTCATGATGCCGGAATACGGACCGTTATGATAACAGGAGACCACTCCCACACTGCCCTTGCAATAGCAAAAATGACCGGGATCGCCCGTCCCGGAGATCACCCGCTTACAGGCGCGCAGCTTGACAGCATGACCGATGATGAGCTGCGGACGGCGGTAAAAAAATGTAACGTATACGCCCGCGTTACTCCCGCCCACAAATCCCGTATTGTTAAAGCATTGCAGCAGAACGGCGAGGTCGTGGCAATGACGGGTGACGGCGTCAACGATGCCCCTGCCCTCTCAGGAGCCGATATTGGGTGCAGCATGGGTATAAGCGGGACCGATGTCGCAAAATCAGCCTCTGATATGATTCTTACAGACGACAACTTTGCTACCATAGTATACGCGGTGCGTGAGGGCAGAGCTATATATGACAATATCAAAAAAGCCGTAAAATTCCTCCTTTCCTCAAACATAGGCGAAATCCTGACCGTGCTTTCGGGAATTGTATTCGGCTGCGCCTCGCCGCTTACCGCGATCGAGCTGCTTTGGGTAAACCTTGTTACCGACTCCTTCCCCGCGATCGCTCTCGGACTTGACCCTGCGGCGGAGGATATTATGAAAAGAAAGCCCCTTGATCCGAAGAAAGGCATTTTCTCCGGCGGACTGTGGGCGTCTATCGCCCTTGAAGGACTTATGATAGGCGCGCTTGCCCTTGTCGCGTATGAAGCGGGGTTATTCCTTACCGCCGATACCACGACAGCGCGGACTATGGCATTTTTCGTGCTGAGTGTTTCACAGCTCGTTCACGCCTTTAATATGCGCTCGGAGGGCTCAGTCATAAAGAACGGTCTGCTTAAAAACAAATATCTTGTGCTGTCGCTCATTCTCGGCACCGCGGCGCAGCTTGCAATTATTACTGTTCCTCAGGCTGCGTCATTGTTTAACGTATGCCCCTTAAGCAGCGCAAGCCTTATAATATGCGGCGTCCTTTCGCTTATGCCGCTTGTTATAGTCGAGCTGCAAAAGGCGTTGAACAAAAAAATCGCTCACAAACGGTGTCGCACATTAAAAAGTTTTGTGCAAACTAACTAAACCTGATAAAATTGCAAAAATTACTCTTGAAAAAACGCTCATCTGCGTGTATAATGTTATCATGAATTAAATATTTTTCAGAGACCAACGAGGGTTTAAAGCTTTTGCTTTAAACCCTTTTATTTTGCAATTTTATACAACTAAGTAAAAATCAGGAGGACACGATGGTTAAAGCGATTAATAACGGCGTTATTTCGGAGGCAATGGAGGACTATCTTGAGGCAATCTATACGCTGTCACTGGACAGACCGGCAGTCCGTATTACAGATATTGCAATACATCTCGGTTTGTCAAAGCCGAGCGTGAACCGCGCGGTAAATTCACTCAAGAACGCCGGGCTTGTTGAGCATGAGCCATACGGCGATATAATTCTTACCACACATGGTATCTCAAGAGGTGAGGAATGTTATCTTAAGCGCAAATCAATCACAAGGTTTTTGGTTGAAGTGCTTAACCTTGAAAAGGATGCTGCCGAAAAAGAAGCCTGTAAGATCGAACACAGCCTCAGCGCAAATACAGTCAATAAAATGCTGAATTATATGGCAAATTAGTAATTTTGCATATGTATAGTTAATTTTCTGATGTTGTGTTATGTGCATTTTTAACATTCTCAAAAAAATTCAGAAAAAAGTGTTGACAAATTGGTCCCGGTCTGCTATAATAGTCTTCGTTGTTGAGAGATACGGCGCAATCCATTTGTCCGGGAGTTTAGCTCAGCTGGGAGAGCATCTGCCTTACAAGCAGAGGGTCACAGGTTCGAGCCCTGTAACTCCCACCATCTCAACATAAATACGGTCCGGTAGTTCAGTTGGTTAGAACGCCAGCCTGTCACGCTGGAGGTCGTGGGTTCGACCCCCATCCGGATCGCCATTTGCTTCTGTAGCTCAGTCGGTAGAGCAAGGGACTGAAAATCCCTGTGTCGGCGGTTCGATTCCACCCGGAAGCACCAAATGCGGGAGTGGCTCAGTGGTAGAGCGTCACCTTGCCAAGGTGAACGTCGCGAGTTCGAATCTCGTCTTCCGCTCCAATTACAAAAGACGCGTAATTCAATATTTCCGCGTCTTTTGTTTTCAGAATGGCGGCATAGCCAAGTGGTAAGGCACGGGTCTGCAAAACCCTTATCCCCCGGTTCAAATCCGGGTGCCGCCTCCAATAAAGATGCTGTGGCTTAAGAAAACTTAGGTCGTGGCATTTTTTTTACCCTTTTATATAAGGAGTGATATTAATGAAGCATGTCAGAAGATTCTTTGAGATAATTATACTCCTGCTGATCGCAGTCCTGGTTATAAATGCAAAAACACGTTTTTTTCAGGAAATAGGCACATATATCCCCTATCTAGATAAGCATTATCCATATGTTTCGGAATTTATAAGCGATCTTTCCGATGATATTAACGAGCAGATTTCAAATATTCCTACGCCTGCCGAGCTCTGGGCAAGCATCCGTCACACTGAGCTGCCTATTGATCCAGATGATATAGCCGCCGCCCTCGGTGACGGGCAGCGCCACGTCCATAT
>JBJEFT010000038.1:0-2845 GCA_051874315.1 Candidatus Ornithomonoglobus sp. | reverse complement strand
CGGCGATCAACCCGACACCGGCGGGAGAGGGTAAAACAACGGTTACGATAGGTCTGGGCGATGCAATGTCGCGTCTTGGAAAAAAGACCTTTATCGCGCTGCGTGAGCCTTCTTTGGGACCTGTGTTCGGTGTCAAGGGCGGCGCTGCGGGCGGAGGCTATGCTCAGGTGGTTCCGATGGAGGATATCAATCTTCATTTTACGGGAGATATGCACGCGATCACAGCGGCAAACAATCTTCTAGCCGCAATGATAGACAACCATATCCAGAAGGGTAATCTTCTTGATATTGATGTTACAAACATAGTATGGAAGCGCTGCCTTGATATGAACGACAGAGCGCTCAGAAATATTGTAATAGGCATGGGCGGAAAGATCAACGGAATCCCGCGCCAGGACAGCTTTATGATAACCGTTGCCTCGGAGGTTATGGCTATTCTCTGTCTTGCGAATAATATTACCGATTTAAAGGAAAGACTTGGCAATATAATTGTAGCCTATACAAGATCGGGCGAGCCTGTATACGCAAAGCAGCTTAACGCCCAGGGAGCGATGGCGGCGCTTTTAAAGGATGCGATAAAGCCGAACATTGTTCAGACTCTCGAGCATACACCATGCTTTATTCACGGCGGCCCGTTTGCGAATATCGCTCACGGCTGCAACAGCGTTCAGGCGACAAAGCTTGCCGTTAAGCTCGGCGACTACGCTATAACAGAGGCGGGCTTCGGCGCTGATCTCGGAGCTGAAAAGTTCATGGATATTAAGTGCCGTATGTCGGGACTTCGTCCGTCGGCGGTCGTTATAGTCGCAACGGTAAAGGCGCTCAAATACAACGGCGGCGTTGCAAAGGATGAGCTTAAGGAAGAAAATCTTGACGCGCTGAAGAAGGGCATTGTAAACCTCGGAAAGCACATTGAGAATATGCAGAGCTTCGGAACTCCGGTAGTAGTTGCAATAAACCGTTTTGCAACGGACACCGATGCGGAGCTTCAGGCTGTTATAGACAAGTGCGCGGAGTACGGCGTTGACTGCGCTCTGTGCGAGGTATTCGCAAAGGGCGGCGAAGGCGGCGTTGAGCTTGCAAAGTATGTGCTTGACGCGATAGACAGGCAGGAGGCTGAATATAATCCCGTATATGACGTTGAGGACACTATTGAAAATAAGCTTAACGCGATCGTGACTAAGATTTACGGCGGCAGCGGTGTGGTATTCTCAAACAAGGCTAAAAAGGCTATAAAGCGTCTTGAGGAGCTTGGTCTTGACAAGAAGCCGGTATGCGTTGCAAAGACACAGTATTCGCTTTCGGACAACCCGAAGCTTTTAGGACGTCCCGAGGGCTTTACGGTTGAAATCAAGACGATACGCATTTCAAACGGCGCCGGCTTTATCGTTGCGGAGGCGGGCGATATTATGACAATGCCCGGACTTCCTAAGGTACCTGCGGCCGAAAAGATAGATATAGATGAAAACAGCGTGATTTCGGGACTGTTCTGATATGAAGCGGTATGAATCATATTCCCGTGAGGATACTGCCGCTATAGCCGCGGAGTTTGCCGATACCTTAAAGGGCGGGGAATTTGTGGCTATGTACGGTGACCTCGGAGCGGGCAAGACAGCGTTTGTGCAGGGACTTGCAAAGGCTCTCGGAATTACGCAGCATGTTACAAGTCCTACATTTACAATCGTAAACGAATATGAGGGCAGACTGCCGCTGTATCACTTTGACGTATATCGGATAGCCGATCCGGAGGAAATGTACGAGATAGGCTATGAGGATTACCTCGACACTGGCGGCGTGTGCATTGTTGAGTGGTCGGAGCTTATTGAGGAGCTGTTCCCGGAGGAATATATAAAAATCACAATAAACAAGGACGATACAAAAGGCTTTGATTACAGAAATATAATAATAGAGAGGGTGACGGGATGAAAATTCTTGCAATAGATACTTCATCATTTCCCGCATCTGTGGCAGTAACCGACGGTGAATACATTCTCGGAGAATATGTTATAAGGAATCAGAGAAAGCATTCACAGAACATAATGCCGATGGTTGACAGCGTGCTTTGCGGTCTGGGTATGGACATATCGGAAATTGATGTGTTTGCCGTAACTGTCGGACCCGGCTCCTTTACCGGACTTAGAATAGGAATTTCAACGATACGCGCCTTCGCACAGGCAATGAAAAAGCCGGTTGTCGGGATCTCAACGCTTGAAGCGCTGGCATACAATTTTGCGGGGGCATCGAAAACGGTAATTCCGATGCTTGACGCAAGGCGCGACGAGGTGTTCACTGCCGCGTATGACAACGGAAAAGCGGTTGTTGAGCCGTGTGTAATGACGGTGACCGAAATTGCTGAGCTTTTTGCGGACGGCAGCGCGATTTACACCGGTGACGGCGCGATAAAGCACAGAGCGGAAATTCTCGCCGCGGACGAATCGGCGGTAATCGCGGCGCCGAACCTTTCGGAGGTACGCGCGTCGGCCGTTGCGGCTCTTGCTTATATCAAGGCGCAGAACGGTGAAGCCGTTAATTATAACGAAATACGGCCTGTATATTTAAGGAAATCGCAGGCCGAGAGAGAATATGATAATAAGAAGAAAGGAAGTACTGACAAATGATAGCTATAGGAAGCGATCACGGCGGCTATGAGCTTAAGGAGCATATAAAAAAGCACCTTGACGAGGTCGGAGCGGAATATAAGGATTACGGAGTATACAGCGAGGACAGCGTTGACTATCCCGACTGCGCAAGACCCGTATGCGAGGCAGTTCTTGACGGTTCGGCGGAGAAGGGGATCCTTATATGCGGAACGGGTATCGGAATTTCGATCGCCGCGAATAAGTTC
>JBJEFT010000037.1:0-2846 GCA_051874315.1 Candidatus Ornithomonoglobus sp. | reverse complement strand
CCATACTTTTTTAAACGTTCTGCCGTTCCTAAAGCTTGATTTGCAATTATGCCGATTTTATACTTTTTATGTAATGTCATTAAACATTTCTTCGACTGTGGGTATACAAATTCATCCTCACTATGCCATGGAGTCAAAGGCAGACCTAATGCTTTTATGGGTTCTGCATTATTTCGTTTGGCAATCTCAACAACTTTTTTATAAGCCTGTTCATAAGAAATATCTGTTCCTGCTATTGCGTCTTTTAATCTGTGTTCATATGCCTTGGTCTCGTCAACAAGTGTCGAGCCTATATCAAAGAATATCCATTCAATATTTTTCATTTTATATTCTCCATAATTTTATTAAATAAACCATCAACAGGCATTATACTGTCTAAAATAATTTCACTATTAAGCGGTTCAATCTCACACTTGCCATAATGCTCTACGATTTC
This sequence comes from Candidatus Ornithomonoglobus sp., assembly GCA_051874315.1. Lineage (GTDB taxonomy): Bacteria > Bacillota > Clostridia > UBA1381 > UBA1381 > Ornithomonoglobus. The sequence goes on along the minus strand of JBJEFT010000037.1, from coordinate 2,410 downwards.
ATCAATATTTTTAAAATACTGATTAGGCAGAGGATTTTTCAATCTTTCACGCCACCGTTCAAGCCATATATCATCATTGCTGCAATCACAGAAAAACTGGTAAATCGTACTATCCTTAAAATCAATTTTATTTAAAAATACTTTCAACGACGGCGTATGCTGCAGAGCAATATCAACTATCACATCAGAATTATTATCAATGCAAGTTTGTATCTGCCGTGCGAGAATATCATAGCTTGCGCTATTCAAAACAGATATATCCTTTTCGTATTTTGATAACTCATCGAATATATCATCCTTACGCAAAACAGGAATGTTGAGTTTTTTGCTTAATATATTTGTCAATGCGGTTTTACCTGTTGCGGATTTGCCGCGGAATATGTATATGTTCATCAGTTTACCTCTCTATTTATAACCTCAAGCCGTATTCCCAATGCGCCATATTTTTGTTCTTTATCTTTGGAATAAATCATTTCTGTTTCATCAAGCATTCTTCTCATGGTATAACCTTCGCACCCAAATTCAGAAAAATTGAACGTGGAATATAATTCGTAAAAAGTTTTAAATCTATATAGTGCTTTAACTTTTGTTCTTATAGTTTCATTTTCGTTATCTACAAGCTGAAACACAATAATATCATTTTCTTTTAACATCTGCCGCTTTTCATCATTACAACGAATTTCTATTGTTTTTTCTCCGCTCTTGATTTTATCAAACGGTATTTGATTGAGCTTCATATAATGTATTGTAAATACATCATTTATGTCCCCATCTGGAAATTTTACGCTTTTCATTAAATTTTCTCCGTATCATAATTTATGCTTCGTTATATGCTAAGTAGTACAATAATTATATCATATTTTATAAAAGAGTGCAATTATTCTCTGAAAAGCTATAAAAATACTTGTATTAATCATATTGTTATGATAAAATTAAAGCAAAATCAAATGAAAGGTTACACTGTACATCGTGACAGGTACAATAGCGGGAAAAGGTATTTATAAATGAATATAAACAATTTCTGGAGTTATATAAACAGTACGATATATCAAAGAGGACTTAACTATTACAGGCAGGGGCGCGTACGTTCTATACAGCCGCTGATAGGTGCAGGAAGCTTTGTTGTTGAGGTTAAGGGAAGTAAAACCTATACGGTTATGATCAGTCTGGACGCGGACGGACGCGTTACAGACATCGACTGTAACTGTCCTTATGACCAAGGCGCTTACTGCAAGCATATGGTCGCGGCGCTGTTTGCGGTGAAGGATAATAAGGATCAGCTGCTGGGAACCAGCTCCCGTGAGGTCGGTTACCTTTTGGAATATTACAGCAGTAATGCCGCCGGCGAGGCCTTGAATAATGTATCCGATGAACGGGTCCGTATTGTGCCGGAGCTGGAATACGGAGAATACAGTAATTTGTCGTTTATCCTGAAGATAGGAAAAGAGAACGGAAGAGCGTATATCGTAAAGAATATAGAAACGCTGTATTCAAATTTTGCAAACCGTGCAACCGAGCGCTATGGAAAGGAGCTTACCTTCTATCATGACTGGAACGCGATAGATGAAAAGAGCCGCAGAGTGGTTAACCTTGCGATGAATATATATAAGACCTCCGGCTATGGGTATGATTATAGCTTTTATGACAAAAAAAGAACGCATGCGTTAAATAAACAGTGGATAGATGATTTTTTTGAATTATATTGTGATGGGTATATCAGCTTTTCGGGTGAGCAGTATTATATTAAATCTGAAAATCCTGAGCTTCACCTTAATATTGCGGTAAACGGCAGCGGAAGATATTATATAGAGCTTGACAAAGAGTTCGTATACTGCGGCAGCGGCAGACATGCATATTTTTTCAGCAAGAGACAGAAAAGGTTTTATATATGCGATGTTAAGTATACAAGAATGGTATGCGGATTGTGCGAGGCATTCAGGAGTAATAAAAAAATATGTATTTCGAATGCGGATATGCCCGCATTATATAACGCGGTGATAAAGCCGCTGATACCGTATATTGATATAGACGGGCTTGATCTGGTTGAACAGTATGCGCCGCCGGAGATGGAGGCAAGGCTGTATGTGGACGCTCCTGATAATGATACAATATCCGCGCGGCTTGAATTTGTATATGACGGAAAGAGCTATGCAGCGTTTTATAAAAAGAGCGAAAACCCGTTCTGTGACTATAGCGGAGAAACGGCAGCCGAGCAGATGGTTCAGCAATATTTTGATTACAGGAATTATCTGCCCGAGCCGCTGGTTATAGAGGGTGATGAGAAAATATACCGGTTTATGACTGAAGGACTGGACAGGCTTTCGGAGCTGATGGATATCTACGCAAGCGAGAAATTCAAGAGGATAAATGTAAGACCTCCGGCGCATCCGGTTGTAGGTGTGAGACCGGA
>JBJEFT010000036.1:0-2846 GCA_051874315.1 Candidatus Ornithomonoglobus sp. | reverse complement strand
GAGAAGCTGTAAGTTACAGTCGCTCTCATAGAAAACTCTTGCTTCATGATCTAATGTTTTTGCCATTTTGTATTACCTCTTTCCTTTAATACATAATTATAATTATATATAAAAACACACGTCTGTGTTTTTTTCATTGGTTTTGCCGGATCACTTATCCAGCTTAAGTGTATTTGAGCCGCGTTCAAGCGCCGTCATGCCTGTACGGGCAATTTCCTCAATGCCGTAGCTCTCAACCATTCTTAAAAACGCGTCGATCTTTGCATCCGAGCCTGTTATTTCGGCAGTAATCGTGCTCGGCGAAAGGTCTACAACATTTGCTCTGAATACGTTTGCGATCTCAATAATCTCTCCGCGGTTCTTTGGTGACGCCTTGATTTTTACAAGGACCAATCCGCGCTTTACCATCTCGTTGTCCTTAAGAGTTTTGATCTTAATGACCTCCATGATTTTTGAAAGCTGCTTCGATACCTGCTCTACCATGTATGTATCGCCCTTCACCTCAATTGTGATTCGTGATATGTTTTCATCAATTGTAGGTCCCACCGAAAGCTGATGTATGTTGAAGCCGCGTCTTGTGAAAAGACCGACTACTCTTGAAAGGACGCCCGCATGGTTTTCACACAGAACCGATAATGTATACTTTTCCATGCTTATGCCTCCTTATCCTTGTTCTTCATCTTGTCCTCATTGAGCGCGTCGCCTGTCGGCTCAAACGGACTTACATTTACTATAAGCAGATAGCTTTCCTTATCGGCAAGCATAGCCTTTATTGCATCGTCAATCTGTGAGTTTTCCGAAATGGTATTGCTTCTTATCCCATAAGCATCGGCAAGCTTTGCAAAATCAGGACTGCCGCCTGTGATGTCAACCATCTGGTAATTTGACTTGTAGAACAGATACTGATGCTCATGGACCATACCGAGACGGTCGTTCTTAAACAGAACCATCTTTACCGGAATGTGATACTGGAGCATCGTTCCCAGTTCAGGAAGATCCATCTGGAAGCTGCCGTCGCCCATAACCGCAATCACAGGCTTTTCGCTCTGAGCCTTGCTTGCGCCGATCGCTGCCGGAAGACCGTAGCCCATTGTTCCGAAGCCTCCTGAGGTGATAAACTGCTCAGGATTTTTTATTGTGAAATGATTTGCGCACCATATCTGGTTCTGTCCGACCTCGGTTGTAAGATATACATCCGAATCGGTTATATCCGACAATCTTTCAAGGAAGTATTTCGGATTTACAAAACCGTTGTCCGCGCTGTCGTTTCTCGGCTTCATCATAGATCTCAGCTCATCAGCTTCATGCTTCCACTCATACGGAGAATGCCAGTTCCCAAGCATAGGCATAAGCTGTGAAACAACATCCTTAATATCACCTACAACCGGAATATACGGCTGTATATTTTTACCTATTTCCGCCGGGTCAATGTCTATATGAATAAGCTTATTGGCATTTTCCATACCCTTTGCATTTGCAACGCTTCTGTCTCCCAGTCTTGTTCCCATTGCAAGAATAATATCGGAACGGTTGAGTATCGTATTTGCGCGCTTTGTGCCGTGTGAGCCTATCATTCCGTAGAACTGTTCATCATCCGTCGGAATGACTCCGAGTCCCATCATTGTTGAAATAACCGGTATGCCTGTACTGTTTACAAAATCATTAATTTCCTTGACTGCGCCCGAGCAGGTTATTCCGCCGCCGGCGAGAAGCACCGGTCGCTTTGCTTTCATAAGCGCGTCGGCAACCTTTTTTATCTGCGACTCGTTTGCCTTACCCTGAAGCTTATAGCCGCGCAGATTTATTTCATCATTGCCGCCTTCCTCATACTGCGCCTTGAGCACATCAAGCGGAAAATCTATAAGCACCGGTCCCGGACGTCCGGTTGTCGCAATATGAAATGCTTCATTTACAATCCTTGAAATGTCCCTGACATCCTTAACCAGATAGCTGTGCTTTGTAAAGGGAAGCGTTGAGCCGATTATATCGACCTCCTGAAACGCGTCCTTACCTATTAATCCCGTTTTAACCTGACCTGTAAGAGCTATAACCGGAATTGAATCCATATATGCTGTAGCGATAGCCGTAATAAGATTGGTTGCTCCCGGTCCTGAGGTCGCTGTGCATACACCTGCTGTTCTTGTCACTCTTGCATAGCCCGAGGCCATATGCGCCGCGCCCTGTTCATTTCTTGAAAGAATATAATCAATTGATGAATGAGAGATACTCTCTATAATTGGGGCATTTGTCGCTCCCGGATAGCCGAAGATCGTTTTTACTCCGTTAGCCTCCAAAGCCATGATCGCCAGATCTGCACCTGTCATACTCAAACTTTATTCCTCCTTTTCTTTATGTCATTTTATAATACTTCTTATTTTATCAGTATTATGCCGGATTGTCAACCGATTTTATGATAATTCTTTTATTTTATCCGTTCTTTTTTCTGTTCGCAGCCTTTCCTCTGAGGTCTGTCTGCAAAATTTTCTTTCTCATTCTCAGATGATTCGGCGTTACCTCAAGAAGCTCATCCTCTGCAATGAAGTCAAGGCACTGTTCAAGCGACATTTCCTTGGGCGGAACAAGCTTGAGCGCATCGTCAGAGCCCGATGCGCGGGTGTTTGTAGCGTGCTTTTTCTTACATACGTTTATAGTAATATCCTCATCTCTTGCCGTCTCACCGACAATCATGCCCTCGTATACCTCGACATTCGGACCTATAAATAAGGTGCCGCGCTCCTGCGCGTTGAACAATCCGTATGTGATGCTTTCACCGGTCTCCCACGCGATAAGTGTTCCGTGATTTCTTGCGGCAAAGTCGCCTTTATACGGCTCATAGCACTCAAGAA
>JBJEFT010000035.1:0-2855 GCA_051874315.1 Candidatus Ornithomonoglobus sp. | reverse complement strand
TCAACATCGCGGGTATCCATAACCTCTGTACAAATAGGCATATCAAGCTCGTCACCGGCTTCACGCATAATTCTGAGTCCCTCGCCCTCAAGACCGCCGAAGGAATAAGGTGAGGTTCTCGGCTTAAACGCGCCGCCTCTTAAAATATTTGCGCCGCCTGCCTTTACTATACGCGACATCTTAAGGAAGTGCTCACGGCTTTCAACAGCGCACGGGCCGGCAAAGACAGCCAGCTTATCCCCTCCCACGGTTACACCGTGTCCGACATCAATAACCGACTTTTCCTGCTTCAGCTCCTTGGATGCGAGCTTATACGGACGCATAATGGGAACGACGTTCTCAACGCCGCTCATCATCAGAATTTCGTTCATTCTTATCTGACGCTTATCACCTATAGCGCCGATTACTGTTTTCTTTTCGCCGTTGATCGGATGAGTCTGAAATCCAAACTTGGCCAGCCTTTCCTCTACAGCGCCGATTTCCTGCTTCGACGCATTGTCATGCATAATAATAATCACTTTTTTCTCACCTCTGTATATCAAATTTTTTTCGCTTTTACAGCTTAATACATTGTAACATATTTATCCCGATAATGCAAGAAATATTTTTGACAAAAAGACCGACATACTGTCCTTAACGGTGCGCATGCCGGTCTTTCTTGTATTTTTATAAAAGATGATTTGAAAATATACTTCTTACTTGGACTGTTCAAAAATCCAGTCTCTTACTGCCGGTATTCTGTAGCCGTAGTTGAATGAAGCGTTATGCTCCATGCCTGAGCCTTCAGCCAAAACAGTGCCCTTTTCAAAGCGGATCATATTTACATCATGACCCTCTGCAATAAGCGCCTCTGCCGCGCTGCTCTGCTCTTCCTCAGAATTCTGCGCGCTCCATGTGCCGTAGCTGTAGCCTACGCCGTCAGCATCAAACATTGCCTTGACCTCATCCTGTCCGCCGGATGCCTTTTCGTCACCGCCGGCAGTGATATAGAAGAACTTTTTGCCCTCAAGCGGCTGTAACACCGATATATCCCACTGTCCCGATACAAAGAGTGATGCCGCGAACAAATCAGGATATTTGCTGTTAAGATACAATGACGTCATGCAGCCCATCGACTGACCTGTTGTATACAGTCTGTCGGTATCGATGCTGTAATTTTCGGTAAGATAGTTTATGAGCTTAACAGCTGTTTCAATCTGCTCCGATGTGTTCCAGTCATCATCAACGACTACCTCGGAAAATGCCGGAACAAGAACAAACGACTTATGCTTTGCCTGCTCCTCATCCGTTACCCATATATCTGCGCCGTAATACTGCTCGACAATTTCCTTTGCGCTCTTGCTTGCGCCCGACGCGTCCGGGATATACATAAGCATAGGATACTTTTCGTTTTCGTCATAATTCTCAGGAACGTAAAGACTGTATTCAAGCGAAATACCCGCTTCCTCATCCTCAAAGGTGAACTGGGCAAACTTTTCAGCGCCTTCGTTTATAACCGCCACTATTTCAGGATCGGTTTCAACATTCGGCTTTCTGTCACCCTGCGAGCCTGCCGTAATACCGCCGCCGGGGCCTCCGGGACCTCCCTGACCGCCCGGACCTCCGGGACCACGCTCGCCTTCATCTCTCTTTTCCGCAATTGTAACAGTGCGAGTCGTTTCGTCCCATTCGACCTCTGTACCCATATTCTCTGAAATAAATCTCAACGGTACAAAGGTTCTGTCATCAACTATGTGCGCCGCCGCTTCAAGCTCAACGCTTTCCCCATCTACCTCCGCCAAAGCGGAATCTATCGTAAGCACAATCTTTGATTTACCGTCAATGGTAACCTTTCGTTCTGCCTCATCCCAGCTTACCTCAAGACCTAACCCCTCGGCTATTGCGCGTATCGGTATTAAGGTTCTGTCATTTTCTATATACGGCACAACATTGTCATATTCCGCAAAATCAACCTCTTTATCATTGATCTTAACGGTTATCTTATCCGTTTCTTTTTCCACTGTCTGCTCCTGCTTTTCAATATCCTTTTCCGCCTTGCCTGCATCATCCTCCGCTGCAAAAACAGATACTCCGCCTGATGCCAGTGCGGCAGTCAATATTAATGCCGTGATAGTCTTTGATGTTTTCATACCTCTTCCTCCTCGTAAACTAAAATTTTCGGAACTATTAACGGAAGCTGCCATAACCTTTAATCTGATTTAGATATTATCACATCCTGCCACGCATTGCAAGCGTTTTAACTGTTTGTTTACAGTTTGTTTGCAAAGACTATAAATTTTGCACCGACATGAAAAAAACGCCACCGGCACAATGTCGATGGCATTTTTACACGCAATAATTATTTAGCTAAGTGGAATGCGACCTCAATATCATCGATTTCCTGATTGTTGATTGCGACTACCTCACCGAGATCACGTGTAGCAATGATAGCGCGCGCGCTGTACTCCGCAACCTCAAGACGGTCAAAGGCATTTAACAGGCTTGATCCTGTTATGATCGCGCAGTCATTCTTTATCAGCGCGATCGGAGTATTCTCCTTAAATACCGCGGCTGTTTCTGCGGGTTTTAAGTAGTTTGAACCGAAATCAAGCTTAGGAATGTTTCTCATTAGTATGTAGCTCTCCGGTATAGTTCTTGAATCAAGAACAGCGTCCGAAACGGCAAATGCCATCATACATGGCGGATGCGCGATTATGATTGACTTAACATGCGGCTGCTGCGCGTATATTTCCTTGTGGAGCTCCGCGCTCTTTGACGGGAACTTGCCCATTTCCTTGAAATTACCGCTTATCTTGACAAGATCCTCCGGCTCAAGATACTTTCTGTCCTTACCGGACGGGGTTATGATAAAGCTG
>JBJEFT010000034.1:0-2856 GCA_051874315.1 Candidatus Ornithomonoglobus sp. | reverse complement strand
CGAGAATGATGCCGGAGGTTGACGGTGCAGAACGGACATTCAGATATGTTGATACATCCGCCGTACCGTGTTTGTTCATTTCCGTATAGTGATGATTGGCGTGTATACGGTGGAATGACCTGCCTGAGAGATTCAACTCTTCAAGCAAGAAATGAATTGTACGCAAAGACCGCCGGCGTTAAGCATATTCGTGTACGGACAATAAAAACACCACCGAAACGACGCAAATACGCCGTTTCGGCGGTATATGGCACCCCCGACCGGAATCGAACCGATGACTAACCCTTAGGAGGGGCTTGTAATATCCTCTTTACTACGGGGGCATATGAATAACTGCTTATATATTATAACATATTTTTTGTTCCATTTCAAGTATTTTTTTCGGAAGATTGTTGTTAAACTGCACAAAGAAAAAGAAATTAACTTTCAGTATTTAAATATTTTGCATATTGACATTTAGAAAAAAAGTGGTATAATTAAACCATAAATAAAATATTAGCGAATTGAAACAAGGGAGTTTTATATTGATAGAATTAATATAAAACTCCCTTTTTTAGTAAATTCGCAAATGTTAGCATAAACTAAGATTTTTCAGGAGGTATTTTTATCATGATGGAAAACGGAGACGTATCAAAGATTTTCGGCGAGAACGTGTTTAACCTTCCCACAATGAAGGCGCGTTTACCAAAGGATATCTATAAGTCACTCGTTAAAACTATAAGCGAAGGTACAAAGCTTGATATTGAGGTTGCAGAGGTTGTAGCTAACGCAATGAAGGACTGGGCGATAGAAAAGGGCTGCACACATTACACGCACTGGTTCCAGCCGATGACAGGTCTTACGGCCGAAAAGCATGACTCATTTATTCAGCCTACAGATGACAAGACAGTTATCATGGAATTTTCAGGCAAAGAGCTTGTTATGGGTGAGCCGGACGCCTCATCCTTCCCGTCAGGCGGTCTGAGAGCGACCTTCGAGGCGCGCGGCTATACCGCATGGGACCCGACATCCTTCGCATTCATCAAGGATCATTCATTATACATACCGACATCATTCGTATCATATACAGGAGAGGTTCTTGATAAAAAGACACCGCTTCTTCGTTCAGAGGCTGCAATTGACAAGGCAGCAAAGAGAATACTTGCGCTCTTCGGCAAAACTCCTAAGAGAGTTCTCGCATATGTAGGACCTGAGCAGGAGTATTTCCTTGTAGACAAGAAGCTCAGAAATCAGAGAAAGGACCTTCTCCTTACGGGCAGAACCCTGTTCGGCTGCAAGCCGGCTAAGGGTCAGGAAATGGACGACCATTACTTCGGTCAGATCAAGGAAAGAGTTGCGGCCTTCATGAAGGAGGTTGACGAGGAGCTCTGGAAGCTGGGCGTACTCGCTAAGACAAAGCATAACGAGGTTGCGCCGGCGCAGCACGAGATCGCTCCTGTTTTCTCAACGACAAATATCTCAAACGACCACAACCAGCTCACTATGGAGGTTCTCAAAAAGGTTGCTGACCATCACGGTCTCTACTGTCTCCTCCACGAGAAGCCGTATGAGGGCATTAACGGCTCGGGCAAGCACAACAACTGGTCGATCGGCACATCGGACGGCGAGCTTCTTTTTAAGCCGGGCAAGAAGCCGGAGGAGAACGTACAGTTCCTGCTCTTCCTTGCGGCGGTTATCAAGGCAGTTGACGATTATCAGGATATATTAAGAGTTTCTGTCGCTACGGCGGGCAACGACCACAGACTCGGCGCGAACGAGGCTCCGCCGGCTATCATCTCAATGTATCTCGGAGACCAGCTCGCGGCAGTAGTTGAGCAGCTCAAGAGCGGTCACGGCGTGAAGTATGAAGAGGGCAAGCTCATTGAAACGGGCGTAGAGTCGCTGCCGGACATCGAAAAGGACTCAACCGACCGTAACAGAACATCACCGTTCGCATTTACAGGCAACCGTTTTGAATTCCGCGCGCCGGGTTCAAGACAGTCGATAGGCGGTATCAACATTGTGCTTAATACAATCGTAGCAGAAACGCTGACAGAGTTTGCCGACAAGCTTGAGGGTTCAATCGACTTCCCGAAGGCGGCGCTTGATCTTTCGATCCAGACCTTTAAGGATCACGAGAGAATTATCTTCAACGGCAACGGCTACAGCGATGAATGGGTTGAAGAGGCTGAAAAGAGAGGTCTTCTTAACCTTAAGACAACACCGGACGCTATGCCGTACTTCAAGAGCAAGAAATCAATCGACCTCTTCACAAAGCAGGACGTATTCACTCAGGTTGAAGTTGAAACAAGAGCGGAAATCATGATGGAGGAGTATGACAACACGCTTCACTTTGAGATGCTCACAATGCTTGAAATGGCTAAGCAGGAAATTCTTCCTGCATGCCTTAAGTATACAAAGTTCGTTACAGATGATCTTGCATCAAAGAAGGCTCTCGGTCTTGACGCTCCGAAGGAGCTTGAAAAGGCAAAGCAGCTCACAGCACTTACAGAGGAGCTTATGGCAAATATTGATACGCTTGACGCGGCGACAGCAGTTCCTGAGGCAGATGTATATGATACAGGTATGTACTACAAGAACACAGTAATTCCGGCAATGGATGCATTGAGAGAAACAGCAGATATTCTTGAAGCGATCGTTGCAAAGGAGTACTGGCCGTTCCCGACATATACAGAGCTTCTTTACCTCGTATAATAATTAAAAGCAGTCATAGAAACAGACGGGCATTGCGCTTATGCCTGTCTGTTTTTTTACGCTCTGTTTCCCCCCACCCATCCTCACACTTGAAAATCATCTGTTTGTTACTATATAGGTATCGGTTGTTATCGGAGGCGCATGGCGGTGAGAAGGGTGCGG
>JBJEFT010000033.1:0-2860 GCA_051874315.1 Candidatus Ornithomonoglobus sp. | reverse complement strand
TATAAAGGATACCGAAAATGCTGTGCTTACTGTCAGCACCGGCGAAGAAACAGCAATAACGGGTTATGAGAACGGCATTGTTTATGTAAGACCAGGCAGCGGCTTTGCCGGCGGTGTTGTTGCTGTATGCGGCTACACGGACGGCGCGCTTGCTGAGGTAAAAACTGCGCCGATATATCCGGCTGAAATCGTCAGTACATCGGAGGTCGGCGAAGTGAGCGGCGATACGGTAAAAATATATCTGTGGGACAGCTTAGAGAGCATGAAACCCCTTTGTGACGCATATCCGGGAGGGAATACGGACAGCGCTGTGGAAAAGGTTGAATTCTATTGCAACGACGCTCTCGTTTCAACAGTAACTGAACCCGTGGCAGAGGGAACAACATGGACAGCGGAAGCGCAGATCCCGACAGGTGACAACGCAATAACCGCAAAGGTGTATAAGACAGACAGCGAATATATTCTGTCACCTGTAACGTATGTAAGTGTAACTGGCACGCAGGAGGCGGAGGACTGGATCGCCGCAGGCGGCGCGGGCTTTGACGGCAGCAATTATACCTTGCCGAATAATTCATCACTTACGCAGACAGTATCGGGAGACTTCAAGCTTGTAACAAAGACAGACAGCATAACAAGCCGCTTCAGCAGTGTTGAAACAGGTCTTAAATGCGGCGGTATTACGATATACAAGAGCTATGACAGTGATTTTAATCAGAAAATAGGTTATAATCTTGGTGATGGCAGCGAGGGTAATTATACGGAAATTTCAGCGGACAGATGCAAATATCTTGAAATTTCAAGAACCGGCAGCACCGTCAGCTTATATGCGGGAACAAGCCTTGCAGACCTTGAAAACAACAAAGTAGGTGAAGCGTCGGTTTCCGACAGTATAGAAGTCGGCGCGTATGTATCGGGTGATGAGAGCAATATAACTGTATCAAAGCTTGAAATGTTAAAGCTTGCCACAGAGCAAAGCAACCCATCAGCTGAATTGCAGCTTACGTCCGGGCAGAGGCTTCTTCTAACGGGCGAAACGGTTGATGTTACGGTAACACCTGACGGTTCACCGATAACAGAGGTATGGCTCTATCTTGACGGCAGACCGCTTGCATCAAAGATCGGTCTTAGCATAAGCGGAACAGAAACTGTTTCGATTCCGGTAACCTTCACAACGCCGGAGAACGGAACGATTACCGCATACTGCTTTGATGAAAATCTCGGCAAGGGTACCGACAGCGTTGATGTTGCCATAACACAGGATGTAACTCCGTGGGCGCTTACGGATATAGGAGCTTCCGACACTGATGTTAAGTCATATGTTCTCGGCACAACCGACTATACATATAAAATAGGAGATTCGTCAGACGGTCAGATAGGCGGCACAGAGGACCGCTTCGCGTTCCTCAATCAGCAGTTTACAGGCAATACAAGGCTGTATGCGAGATTACGTTTACAGAACGCTGCACAGATCGGATTTGTATTGAAAAATGATCTTGATACCGACGGTATTACCTATTACTTCGGAGCGAATATGGTTGACGGAGAGGTTAAGTATCAGCTTACAAAACGTAATACACAGGGCGGAGAAACAGAGCTTGTTTCAGATGTGACCGATATTATAAACGATAAGGACAAGGCGTATATTGTTGCCGAAAAGAGCGGCGGGACATTCAATATCTATAAAACCACAAATGATGCTAATCTTTATAAGGTAAACACTCTGATTGCAAGCGTTGACTGCGCCGGTATAAATGATACTTATTATATGGGCTTCGGAGCTGTTTCGGACGGGGTACTGGTTCCGGATATAGGCTGGCTTGGCATAGAAAGTATAAATGACGCCGGTACAACATCCTCATGGAGCTTTGATAACGGTCTTGACTGGCTGTGGCAGCTTCAGGAGGCAAATATGCTCACTCCGTCATGGACAGACGAGGAAATTGCCGGCAATGCAACGGGTAAAATGAAGATAGCGACCGACAGTGATTATACAGGCGAGCGTTATATCTTCCATGAATATGTTCCGGGAGACGGAAACAAGGTAGTAAATGCGCAGGCGGATGTGCTTGTTTCGGGTGACGATGCGGGTATCAATGTATATCTGACGGCAAATTCATTAGATTCAGGCTTCAAGGTTTCATTTGAAACTGACGGATATATCTATGTCGGCGGCGAAAAGACTGATTATACATATGATATAAACAAATGGTACACTGTTTCATATTCGATTGACGAAGGCATTAATGCCGCTGCGGCCGCAATTATAGTCAAGAATGCGGACGGAAAAATTATTGCGGATATTCCTGAGGCAGAGGCGATAAGCATCCGCGCGCAGAACAATGTTGAGAAAAAGGTTCCTGTTACAAACGGAATATTCTTTGAGCCTATAGCGAATAAGACAGGCGCATATTATATTGATAACGTAATCGTTGATGTGACAGATTCAAGCATACAGATTGAAAAGGAAGAAAGCTGGTATACCTTCGGAGACTTAAGCGGCGCGGACGGAGATTCGCTGACTGCGTTTGAGCTTGACGGAGTAAATAAATACGGGAGCAGTGAGATAAGCGGTGAAAAGATAAGTGTCGCAGCGGGTGCTATACTTAAAACCGGCAGCAAATCAGCCGCAGGCTTAAGCTTTACCAACAGAATCCGTATAAAGAATAGCAGCGGGAAAATTACGCTTCCCGTAAAATCCGGAGCCGTTATAACCGTATACGCCGCCTCGGCAAATTCAAGTTCAATGAGGACACTGTATATAAACGGCGAGCCGTATAATGTGTTGGCGGCTGATGCTTTTTCGTATACTTATGGCGGTGAAGCAGAAACAATAGAGATATATGCGGGTGACAATATTGAA
>JBJEFT010000032.1:0-2870 GCA_051874315.1 Candidatus Ornithomonoglobus sp. | reverse complement strand
GTTCTGGAGCTTGAAGCGGAAAAAGCGAGAAGCGGAGAGCTGACAACCGCTGAGGTGCTCGACCTTATCGGGCGCATAACAGCGCAGGATGAGGCTGAAAGCGCGGAGCTTGACAAGGCATTAAAGGATATTGAGGACAGGCTCACCGCGGTAAATGAAAAGCTCGGAAAAGCCGCGGAGATAGAAAAAAGCAAAAGCAGTCTTGAAAAAGCGCAGAAAAAGCTTGAAAAGGCGCGTGAGCGCACAGCCGGATTAAAGGCAGCGGCAGACGCCGCGGCGGAGGCTCTTAAAGAAAAGGACGCTCTTTCCGAAAGAATTACAACAATAAAAAATGAGCTTCCGAAATATGAGCAGTTAGAAAGGGACACAAAAGCCCTTGATAAGCTGAACAAGGTAATTGTATCGCTTAAAGCAGAATGCGCCGGGCTTAAGGAAAAGCATGAGCAGCTGAAAAAAGAAATAGAAACGGATAAAAACAGCCGTGAGCGCTTAAAAAATTCCGTACTTGAGCTTGAGAAGCACAGGCAGACAGAAAAGGAGCTTAAAGCGAGGGAGGAAAGCCTTGACGCTCTCAGCGAAAGCCTTGCCAAGCACGCAAAGCTGAAAAAACGCCGCGACAAGGCTCAGTCCGACTATATAAAGGCAAAGGCAGAGGCGGCACAGGCGAATGATACATATATCCGTATGAACACCGCATACCTTGACAATCAGGCGGGTATTCTCGGCGAGACCCTGCTCCCCGGCGAACCGTGTCCCGTATGCGGCTCAACGGAGCATCCGCATATCGCAGAGAAAACAGAGCACGCGCCGACAAAAGAGGAGCTTGAAGTGGCGCAGGCGGCAAACGAGACGGCACAGGCAAAGCAGAGCAAAAAAAGCGCTGATGCAAGCAGGCTGAACGGTCAGTATGAAACAGAGGAAAATTCAATAATTTCCTCAGCCTCCGCGCTTTTCGGAGTTCTTGAAATATCAGAAATTGAGATCCGGCTTGCGGACGCTAAGCTGTCGCTTGAAAAAGACCTTGCCGAGCTCAGCTCAAAAATAGAGACCGAGAAAAACAATGTTTCACAGCTTGCGGCGCTTGATAAAAAAATACCCGAATCGGAAAAAGAGCTGGAACGTTCCGACACACTTTCAAGAGAAAAAGAAATTTCACTGGCTGATAAATCGTCAAAGTCGCAGTCGCTGAGTGAAGCGGTTGATTCACTCGGCAAAGCTCTCACGTTCAGAGATATAAAAGAAGCAGAAAAAGAAATCATCCGCGCCGAAACTGAAATAAAAAAGCTTCAAACTGCGCATGATA
Organism: Candidatus Ornithomonoglobus sp.; assembly: GCA_051874315.1. Lineage (GTDB taxonomy): Bacteria > Bacillota > Clostridia > UBA1381 > UBA1381 > Ornithomonoglobus. Next base: position 1,567 of record JBJEFT010000032.1, on the reverse strand, counting down.
AAGCTCAGAAGGCATTATCAGACAATAAGGCGGAATGCGACACTCTTGAGGGACAGATAAAGGCGCTTTCGGAAGGAATTGCAGACAGCGAAGCTCCGGACGCGGACGCTCTCAATTCCGAAAAGAAGGAGCTTGTTTCCGATAAAATGCTTAAAAACACAGCGCGCGATGCCGTTAATATCAGGCTCAGCGCCAACAGAACAACGCTTGATAACATAACAAAGCTTAACAGCGAGATCTCAAAGCGCGAAGAAAAATATATATGGCTCAAGGCGCTTGACGACACCGCCTGCGGCAATCTCACGGGCAAGGAAAAAATTGAGCTTGAAACCTATATCCAGATGACTTACTTTGACCGCATACTCGCCCGCGCAAATCTGCGTCTTATGCGTATGTCCGGCGGTCAGTATGAGCTGAAGCGCCGCCGCACAGCGGAAAACAACAGAAGCCAGAGCGGACTGGAGCTTGATGTCATCGACCACGCCAACGGAACGGAGCGAAGCGTAAGGACCCTTTCGGGCGGCGAATCCTTCAAGGCCTCCCTATCCCTTGCCCTCGGTCTCTCCGATGAGATCCAGAGAAGCTCCGGAGGCATACAGCTCGGCACCATGTTTGTCGATGAGGGCTTCGGCTCGCTTGATGACGAGTCGCTCAATCAGGCGGTAAAAACACTGACAGAGCTTTCCGACAGCCACCGCCTTGTCGGAATAATCTCGCATGTAAATGAGCTTAAAGAACGCATTGACAGGCAGATTGTCGTGCGCAAATCAAAGACCGGCGGCAGCCGCGCAGAAATTGTAATCTGACAACAATCAAGGAGCTACACAAAATGAACACAGAATTAAAAGAAAAAATAGATTTGTTCCGTGAAAAAACGGAGCGGTTTGCAAAAGGCGAAATCAGCGTTAAGGATTATAAAGGCTTTTCGGGTGGCTACGGCAGCTATGCCCAGAAGGGCGCAAAAAGCAGTATGCTTCGTCTGCGTATAACGGGCGGCAGACTTTCAAAGGACGGACTGAAAAGCGTAATCGACATATGCCAAAAACACAATATCAACAAGATCCATGCAACGACCTGCGAAACGCTCCAGCTCCACGACATTCCGCTTGAGAGTATCGCAGATGTTATGACTGACGCTATCGAAAACGGCTTCTATACAATCGGAGGCGGCGGTGATTTTCCGAGAAATGTTATGATCTCACCTCTTTCAGGCGTTGAAAAGGGCGAAAATTTTGACGTTATACCCTACGCTGATAAGGCTGCGGAATATCTCATTTCCCTGCTTGACACCGTAAAGCTGCCGAGAAAGCTCAAGGTCTGCTTCTCAAATTCACCGGCAAATGCGGTACACGCCACCTTCCGCGACCTTGGTTTTGTGTCCCGACCTGACGGCCGCTTTGACGTGTACGCCGCAGGAGGTATGGGAAACAATCCTAAAATGGGTATTAAAGTGGCTGATGCAGTATGCGGCAGCAAGGTTCTCTATTATATCAAGGCGATGATCTGCCTTTTCTGCAAATACGGCAATTATGAGAACAGAGCAAAGGCGCGTACACGATATATGCAG
>JBJEFT010000031.1:0-11568 GCA_051874315.1 Candidatus Ornithomonoglobus sp. | reverse complement strand
GTAATGCCTGTTGTATATGTAAGTGACGCGTCATCATCCGCTGTGAATGTGAGCGTTACACCGCTGAGATCAAGTGATGTTCCGTCGTTATTTATATCATGTACAACAACATCGCCTGTTACCTCTGTAGGAGCGATGTCAACAACGTCAATATCAAAGGTCTTGTCAAGCTTTGCGATTGATACGCTGTTTGTGTCAAGCGTTGTGCTTACATTGCTACTCTTTTCTCCGTTTTCCGCAACATAAACATCGTATGTTCTGTTCTGACGAAGGTCAACCGAGTAGGTTGAAGCAAAATCAGCTTCATATTCAGTACCGTCATTTGTATCCTTGAATACAAGCTTCAATGCTGATGTATCGGCTATGCCGCTGTAGTTTACATTACCCGAAAGATTTCTTAAGGTAATAACAGTCGGGTCATAGTAATCGGCGAATATACCGTAAATATCCTTGTTTGAGCTGCCGCCGTAGATGATTACATCACCCGCTGTCGGGTCCTCAACATCCGCTGAAATGGTAGCCGCAACACCGTTTACCGCGCCTTCCTCGCCGCTTGCAAGGAGATTGCCCCCCTGATAGATATATACAGGTCTGCCTGCCTGAGCTGTGTATGCCACAGTTACAATACAAGCCTGCTGCGGAGTGAAATAGAAGCTTCTCTTTGTCGCGCTTCCCGAGCCTGCGCGGAAGGCTGATGTGAAGTTATATGTAACTCCGTTTGTATGTGTATATGTAGCTGTTGATGCCTGATTAGTCCATCCGCCGTAGCCGCTGATACCGTTTACAGGGCCAAACGCTACACCGTCAGTCGCAGCTGTCGCCGCCGCCATAAGGTCTGCATCAAGTGATGTCCATGCCTGATCATCCGGAAGCTTGCTTGCATTCTCGGTATACTCGGCGTTAACAACCGTATCCGCTGCCGGCATCGTGAATGAGTAATATCCGCCGCCAAGCTCTGTAACAGTCACCTCGGGAGCCGTTGAAATTGTAAGATCGCGCAAAGCCTTTTCCTCAGCCTTAACAGTGATCGTGTCGCCCGCCTGAGCCTTTAAGGTTCTTACAAGAACCTCTGAGCCGCTCGCCTCAACTGAAGCTGTGCCGATATTCTCCTCTGAGGCTGCCGCCGGTATGAACTTAATGCTTGAGATTCCCATCTTCGAACCGCTTGCATAAGCATAATAATCCTTGCCCGGTGTTACGTCAAATGTATATGTATATACATCCTTTACTGTCGGAGTATCAGTCAATACCTGTACGCCGTCTGTTGTTGCTCCTGAATCAAAGCTGTATACATAGAATGACTTATTGGCGTTCATAAGAGCCGCAAACTCAACAGTACCTGCTGTATCTGCTGTCAGCTTTGCAGCTGTGCCGGTTGCCGGGGCTGTAGCTCCTGCGTTTGCGCCGTTGGCATCCTTAGGATTGCCCTGACCTGTCAGCACATCACCGTCCGTTACTGCCTTTCCCGATATCCATGTATTGCCTTCAGTTGTTGCATTATCAATTAAGTCAACCGTTAAGCTGCCGACCGAAAACGGTTCAGGGTCCTGAACACCGAAATATGCCGAGCCGCTCTCTGCCGCTACCCAAGTAACCGTACCTGGCGCCTCTGTAGCGTTCGGATCCTTTGTCGGCGCCGGAGTATTTGTAGGTGCCGGGGCGTCTGTCGGCGGTACTGTTGCATTCGGGTCAACGAGCATAACATCGCCCTCTGCTCCGCCTGTTATTGTACCGATTGATACCGTATATTCCGTCTTGTCATCCGGATTTGCTGTGGCTGTCTCGGTCGGATTTTCCGTGTTGTCCGGCTCCTCAGTAACCGCTTGGGTTGCCTTTTCTGTTGTTTTTTCAGTAGCCTGTTCTGTTGCCTGATTCGTTGGTATCGCGGTAGCATCAGCTGCCGTTACGGTATATACGCCGTATATAGGCTTCATGCTGCCAAGAGTGTCCCATACCATAATTCTGGCTCCCTGAGCCGCGGCGGTCGTTCCTCCAAGCTCAAAATCCTTTACCACATCAACGGAATCAAGCGTATTATCCTCATTATATAACGCGATAATAACATCCGCCTTTGTGTAACCGTCTTTCGCCGGAATGGTAACATTTACGCCGTCATATGTAATCTCAGGAGTATCCTCAGCCGCAAACGCAGTTATTCCCGCAAAGCTGCCGGCTGTAAGAGCTGCCGAAATCACAAGACTTGTCAATGATTTGAATTTCATTCCTTCATCTCTCCTTTTCAAATTTTTTAATATTTTTTAGTCCGCATTAAAAAATATCTATACATATTTTATTATACAACAAACCTTTGCCGGTTTCAATAGTTTTTTTGCCATTTTTTGTTGTTTGTTTGTTGATTTTTTACTCAAAAAATAAAAAGCACCTCATTCATGACCGAATAAAATGCTTTTATCATTTATTTACATACCGCGTCTGCGGCGCGCAGCCTCCTGCATACGCGACAACGCGCGTGACAGTGCCGCCTGTGACGAGTAGAAGTCATGCTTGCTCTGCGTCTGGCGCAGACGCTCCTCAGCGCGCAGCTTAGCCTCCTCGGCGCGTCTTTCATCAATTTCTTCCGGGTTTTCTGCGGTATCGACAATTATAACAGCCTTATTGTCATTAAAATGGCAGAAGCCGCTGCCTGTAAAAAGAATTTTCTTTTCACCGTTGACCGTGTATCGCAGCTCACCCATTACCATAGCCACGAGAACCTGCTCATGGTTGGCAAGGATCGCAAACTCCCCGTCCGATGCCGGAAGCACAAGATATTCGCATTCGCCGTCATATACAACCTTGTCTGTCGCATATATTTTAAGATTAAATGTATTTGCCATAAGCACCTCCGGTATCAGAGTGTTTTCGCTTTTGCAATAACATCCTCAATTGTTCCCACATTAAAGAATGCCGCCTCGGGATATTCATCCATCCGTCCCTCTATGATCGCCTTAAAGCCGAGTATCGTGTCCTTTAACGGTACATACTTACCCGGAACGCCTGTAAAGGTTTCGGCTACATGGAAGGGCTGCGAAAGGAATCGCTGAATTTTTCTCGCGCGGAATACCGTAAGCTTATCCTCGTCAGAAAGCTCCTCCATACCGAGAATTGAGATAATATCCTGAAGCTCCTTATATCTCTGGAGTATCTCCTGAACCTGGCGCGCAACCTCGTAATGCTCCTCGCCCACTACATCCGGCTCAAGGATCCTTGAGTTGGATTCAAGCGGATCAACAGCCGGGTAAATGCCCTGCTCGACGATCTTTCGTGAAAGAACCGTTGTGGCGTCCAGATGCGCAAAGGTCGTTGCCGGAGCCGGGTCCGTAAGGTCATCCGCGGGAACGTAAACAGCCTGAACCGAGGTTACTGAGCCGTTCTTTGTCGATGCGATTCTCTCCTGGAGCTGACCCATCTCCGTGGCCAGCGTCGGCTGATAACCGACCGCAGAAGGCATACGTCCCAAAAGCGCCGATACCTCAGAGCCTGCCTGAGTAAATCTATAGATATTATCCATAAACAAAAGAACATCCTGATGCTCCACATCACGGAAATATTCCGCCATTGTAAGCCCCGTTTCCGGAACACGCATACGCGCGCCCGGCGGCTCGTTCATCTGACCGAACACAAGAGCCGTCTTTGCGAGAACTCCCGATTCTCCCATTTCCGTCCAGAGATCGTTGCCCTCGCGCGAACGCTCTCCGACACCCGTGAAAATCGAATATCCGCCGTGCTCCGTCGCGATATTGCTTATAAGCTCCTGAATAAGAACGGTCTTGCCCACACCGGCGCCGCCGAACAGTCCTACTTTGCCGCCCTTTGCATACGGCGCGAGAAGGTCAATTACCTTAATGCCCGTTTCAAGTATCTCAACAACAGGGCTCTGATCCTCAAACTTAGGCGGTTTACGATGTATAAGCCACCTTTCGCCCTCTACCTCGCCGCCGTTGTCTATTGTTTCACCAAGGACATTGAACAAGCGTCCCAGTGTCTTTTCTCCGACCGGAACCTTAATTCCCGCCCCGGTTGCGGTCACCTCCATGCCCCTGTACAAGCCCTCGCTTGCCGCAAGCATGATACATCTTGCGATGCTGCCGCCTGTGAGCTGCGCTACCTCCATAACGCGTCTTTTGCCGTCCACGATAACCTCTAACGCGTCCTTGATTGCCGGCAGCTCGCCCGATTTAAATTCTACGTCTACTACAGGTCCCATTACCTGCAATATCTTACCTTTATTCAATGAGGAAGCCTCCTCTCAATTATTATTTCTGCTTTGCTTTTTTTAATGCCTTTGCTCCCGCTGCTACTTCCGTAATTTCCTGCGTAATTCTCGCCTGACGGACACGGTTGTACTGTATCGACAGATCGTGCAGCATTTCCTGTCCGGCATCGGTCGCCGCCTGCATGGCGTTTACGCGCGCATTCTGCTCGCAGCAGTACGCCTCAGTAAGCGCGCTGTATATATATCCTACGACGCAGGTAGGCGCCACTGAGGACAAAACCGCCTCCGGGGACGGAAACATCGGCACATTGGAATATGAACCGTCGGTATCTGCGTAGTCCTCACGTGACAGCGGCAATATCCTTGTTATGACCGGCTCCATCTCTGCCGCGCTTATCATGCGTGTATATATAAGATAAATCTCATCAAGCTCGTTATTCATGAAAGGCTCCATAAGAGTATGAGCGATATTTCTCGCTCTGCCAAGCGAAGGATTCTGCGCCGTAAAGTGGAAGGTTTCGTCTATATTATAATGTCTGGCTTTAAAATATGTCTCGCCGACATGACCCACAACATACAGCTTATACGATCTTCTCGGCTCCTTGATCGCCTTTTCCGCAAGCTTTAAAATATTATGATTATAGGAGCCGGCAAGACCCTTGTCAGCCGTTATAACCACAAAGCCCTTTCTCCGTCTTTCCTCCGGCATATTGGATATATGTCCGTGTATTATCGAATCACCGAACACCTCATGCGATACCTCGGGAGCATGAGTAAGAACGCTGGCTATGGTATCCTCAAGCACCTTGAAATAAGGCTCTGTGTTTGCCAGATTCTCCCGCGCCCTTCTCATCTTGTTTGATGAGATCATATACATAGCGTTCGTGATCTTCATTGTGTCCTTTATGCTGCTTATTCTTTCCTGTATTTCGCTAAGACTTGCCATTTCAGCACCTCCGTTGAAATCACTTTGAAAGTACAGGACTTGCAAAGAAATCCTTTGCTACAGCTATTATCTTTTCACGAAGCTCATCGGTAAGGACCTTCTTCTCCTCAAGCTCGCGTTCAATGCCTGCGGCATGTGTTCCGAAGTATTCAAGCATATCTGCCTGTGTCTTTTTTATCCTGTTTACCGGTATGTTCACAAACAGCTTGTTTGTCGCCGCCACAAGCGTTATAACCTGATGCGGCATACTCATAGGATGATTAAGCGGCTGCTTTAAAAGCTCCATAAGCCCCTTGCCGTATTTAAGCTGCTTCTGTGTGCTCTCATCAAGGTCCGACGAGAACTGCGTAAATATCTCCATCTCGCGGTACTGGGCAAGGTCTATTCGGATCGAGCCCGATGCCTTCTTCATCGCCTTTGTCTGCGCCGCTCCGCCTACTCGCGATACAGAAAGTCCGACATTTACTGCCGGGCGCATACCTGAGAAGAAAAGTCCGCTTTCAAGATATATCTGACCGTCGGTAATTGAAATTACGTTTGTCGGAATATATGCCGATACGTCACCGGACTGTGTTTCGATAATCGGCAGCGCGGTAATTGAGCCTCCGCCCTTTGTATCGGAAAGCTTTGCCGAACGCTCAAGCAGTCTTGAATGCAGATAGAATACATCGCCCGGATAAGCCTCACGTCCCGGCGAACGCTCAAGGAGCAGCGATATTTCACGATAGGCAACGGCATGCTTTGATAAATCGTCGTATACTATAAGCACATCCCTGCCCTGATACATAAAATACTCCGCGATCGCGGCGCCCGCATAGGGGGCTATATACTGAACCGGAGCCGGCTCGCTTGCCGACGCGCTCACCACTATTGTATAGTCCATTGCTCCGTATTTTCTGAGACTGCCTACAAGCTTTGCGACTGTTGACGCCTTCTGCCCGATCGCTACATATATGCAGATAACATCCTTACCCTTCTGATTGATTATCGTATCGGTTGCGATCGATGTTTTACCTGTCTGACGGTCGCCTATGATAAGCTCACGCTGACCTCGTCCGATAGGAAACATTGAATCAATCGAGAGAATACCCGTCTCAAGCGGCTGGCATACCGACTGCCTGTCTATGATACCCGGCGCCGGACGCTCAATCGGATAGTAGTCGTCAGCCTTTATACTCCCCATGCCGTCTATCGGATCGCCGAGAGCATTGATAACTCTGCCGATATATCCGTTTCCGACAGGCGCGCTTGCCATCTTCTCTGTTCTTGTTACCTTTGTACCCTCCTTGATCGAGCCTTCAAGATCAAAAAGGATACATCCTATTTCATTTTTTCTTACATCCTGAACCATGCCCTTGACGCCGTTCTCAAACACGACTATTTCGCCGTACATCGCGCTGTCAAGCCCGTGTATCGTTGCAATGCCGTCACCGACATATGAAACCGTTCCGATGTCATGGGTCTTTTTTTCTATTTCATAATTTGCTATTTCACTGCGTAAAAGAGCAACAATCTGTTCTGAACTGATAGAACTCATTATATTGTCACCTCCTGCATAATTTACGGCTTATGCCGTCAAGGCGGCTTTTAATGCTGTAGTCAAACTCGCTGCCCGCAGCTCTCAGCAGAAATCCGCCTATGAGGGATTTGTCCTCCGTAAGCGTTAATTCAACCTCCTGCTTGTTATACAGCTTTAACAGCTTCTGCTTTATAGCCTCAAGCTGCTCCTCCGACGGCGCGGTACAGTAAACAAGCTCCGCATGAAGCGTTTTTTCCGTTTCGGCAAGGAACAGCTTCAGAAATTCCTTTACGCTGTCCTGGAAAATCCTGTCGATTGCCTCCCGCTTCTCCTCCGGGTCTGTTCCCGGGTCGCAAAGCATATCGAAAAGCTCCGGATTTGCCTTTATTAAATCCTCGACCTCGCCGAATTCAAGGGCGGTGCTGTCAAGCTCAAAGGCAGCCCTCGCGTAATCAATTGCCGACTGAGCCATCATCATCACCTGCTTCTGTCAAAAACTTTTCATATAACGAATCGTTTATGTCCTTCAGATCGCTGGCTTCAAGAACCTTTTTGGTTATATCAATGGCAAGACCCGCAATTTCCGTCTGAACTCCCTCCATAACCTTTGTATGCTCTTCCGCCATACTCTTACGCGCATTCTCAACAATACGGTCCGCCTCAGAATGGGCATCCTCAACCAGTCTCTTATATTCTGTGTCGGCGTTTGCCTTTGCCTGCTCCATAAGTCTGGCTGATTCCTCGCTTACATTGCTGAGCTTATCCTGCCACTCTGCCTCCAGCGCCTTTGCGCTTGCCTCCGACGCGGCGGCATTGCTGAGCTGACCGTTAATAAGATCCTCACGCTTTTTTATAATATTGCGGATAGGCTTTATTGCCACAATACGCATTATTACCACCAGAACGATCAGGTTGATTATTATGAACGCTATGTTCCATAAAGAAATATTATCAAACATTCCCTATCGTCCTCCTTTCTGCGCAAAACCTCGTTTTGCTATATATTTATTACTTCAACAATATGATAAGGAGCGCGATAACGAAGCCGTAAATAGCCGTTGCCTCCGCAAGAGCGCAGCCGAGAAGAAGGTTCTTTGTAATTTTTGACTCCGCTTCGGGCTGTCTTGCGATACCCTCCATAGCCTTTGAAACCGCCAGACCTATACCAACACCCGCGCCGCAGCACGAAATCGCAACAGCGAGACCAGCACCAAGCATTTCTAATCCACTCATAATTCTTTTTCTCCTTCTTTAATATAATAAATTTATTCAACAGCTTCCTGTACATACAGGGCCGTAAGAAACGTAAAAACATATGCCTGCAAAGCGCCGTCGAACAGGTCAAAATACAGGCTGAGCACCGGAGGGATAACCACCGGAACGACCGCCTCGATAAACTTCATAATGACGAAAGCGCCGAGGACATTACCGAAAAGCCGCATACACAGCGACAGCGGCTTTACAAAGGTTTCAAGAACGTTAATAGGTGATCTGAAGGTTTTCAGCCATCCGAGTACACCCTTTGCCTTTATACCCGCCGCCTGAACAAATATGATTGAGAACACTGCCAGAACACCGGTAAGCGAAATATCCTTTGTAGGAGATTTAAAGCCGAATATTCCGAACAGGTTTGCGATAACAAGAAATACAATGAGAACTACCAGATATGTAACCATCCAGCTTCCCTTTTCACCTACAATATCCCTGAACAGCTTGTCAAGCCAGCTGTATACACCCTCAACTGCGATCTGACGCTTTGAGCAGTTCTCGACCTTAAGGTTCCTTGTAACAAGAAAGCCTCCTATTATCATAACCGCCATTATGATCCACATGACAACTATTGTTTCGGAAACATCAATACCTCCCAACAGTGGTATTGTAAAGGCTTTTTCTACAGCAAGCTCCTCTGTGATTTTTGTACCTATATCCATAATTATACTTCCTTTACTGCTATACACATTCATGTATATTTACTTACATACCATGGTAATTATACACCTTTGAACACTGAATTTCAATAATCATTTAGCAACAATCTGTCGTGAAATTTCCGCTGAAAGCTTTAAATTTGCACAAAACATATAATAAACAAGAAAAATATGTTATTATTTGTTAGTTTCCAACAACTTAATCAGCTCGTTTTTGTCTATTTCCAACAAATCCCCGGGCTCAAGCTCCTCCGGCAGCGTAAGCCCTCCTATCGCTTCTCGTTTAAGATAAACCACGGTTTTTCCCACGCGCTCAAACATCCGCTTGACCTGATGATATTTGCCCTCCGCAATTTCGACATATACCTCATGCGGATCGTCGCAGATCTCAAGCTTTGCCGGCTTTGCGGTAAATTCCTTAAACTCCATTCCGGCCGCAAAGGCTTCTATATCCGACTTTTCCGCGGGTCTGTCAAGCCTTGCGAAATACCGCTTATACACATTTTTCTTAGGTGAAGTCAGGGCATGATCGAGGGCGCCGTCATTGGTGAGTATCAGCAGTCCCTCCGTATCAATATCCAGCCGTCCTACGGGGAATACGTTGTAATGCTCATATTCCTCCGGCACAAGCTCCGTTACCACTCTGTACTGCCTGTCCTCTGTAGCGCTTATATACCCCTGCGGCTTGTTGAGGATCAGATACACATATTTTGCATAATCAACCGCTTCGCCGTCTATAGCCACCCTGTCGCTTTCGGTAACCTGCATTTCCGGCTTTGCCGCAGTTATGTCATTCACCGTCACCGCGCCGCATTTTATAAGCTTCTTTATCTCCTTGCGGCTGTAGGGAGTGGAATCTGAAATATATTTGTCTAACCGCATATTCTGTCTCCTTTCTGTAGACTACTTCCCGACACAGAAGTTATGGAAAATGTCGTTCACTACCGACTCGCTTACGGTTTCGCCGGTGATCTCGCCTAATGCGTCCATAGCCGCGGAGATGTCGATCGATACTATATCGGTCGGCATACCCGCCGCCAAAGCGTTCGCCGCGCGGGTGAGCGCCGCATGAGCGTTTATAAGCGCGGACTTATGGCGCATATTGGTTATTACCGCGCCGTTCTCCGACTTTATCTCATCAAGCCTGCAAAGTCTCTCTATCGCCGAGGCAAGCTCCTCCATGCCCTCGCCCGTTACTGCGCTGACCGCGATAGCCTCGCCCTCTATGCCTGCAAAGCTGCCTGAATCAGGCTCTGCCGCTTTATCCGTCTTGTTGAGTAATATAATCCGCTTTTTATCCTTTGTTTCCTCCAGAACGCTTATGTCCTCCGCATCAGGCTCCTCCGAGCTGTCCAGAACAACGATCACAAGATCCGCTGAATCGATATAGCGGCGCGATTTCTCCACACCGATCTTCTCAACTGTGTCCTCCGTATCGTGTATACCCGCGGTATCGCTGAGAATAAGAGGTATTCCCTTTATTGTAACGCTTTCCTCTATAACGTCACGGGTCGTTCCGGCTACATCGGTTACTATGGCTCTCTCGTCCTGCGCAAGATAGTTCAGAATACTTGATTTGCCTACATTCGGCTTGCCTACAATCGCGGTCCTTATGCCCTCTTTTATCATTTTTCCGTTGTCCGCGCTGCGGATAAGCTTTTCCGTTTTTTGCGCGCATTCCCGGCATATATTCTCTATATCCTCTGTTGTTATGTCCTCAAGGTCCTCATCGGGATAATCAATTATAACCTGCATCTGAGCCGAAAGATGCACCAACGCGTCCCGTACCGCCTTGATTTCCTTTGAAAGCGAGCCGCCGAGCTGTGAAACGGCGTTACGGCGCGAAAGCTCATTCTTCGCGTTAATTACATCTATTACAGCCTCCGCCTGTGACAGGTCTATTCTGCCGTTCATAAACGCGCGCTTTGTAAATTCTCCCGGCTCCGCCATATACGCTCCCGCCTCTATCGCGGCATTAAGCACCTCTCTCGTTGTGACGCTTCCGCCATGACAGCTTATTTCAACGGTGTCCTCTCTTGTAAAGGTTCTCGGCGCCAGCATAACCGTGGCGAGAACCTCGTCTATAATTTCTCCGTTTTTGTTTACGATGTGACCGTAATGCACTGTATGGGATTCCGCCTTTTTCAGGCTCCTGCCCTTAAAAATCTTATCGGCAATATCTACCGCGCCGCTGCCGCTTATCCGTATAACCGCTAAGCCGCCTGTACCCTGCGGAGTGGATATCGCCGCAATTGTTCTTTCTGTCAAGTTAATTCTTCCTTTCATACAGATAAAATAAGCGGTAACCGCCCCTAAACGGTACCGCCTTATTGCTATATACCAATTCTCTGCTTTAGTTTTTCAAGTATTTCATACGGCACAAAGCCCTCGCTTACCGCTCCGAGCTTTACATCCGGCTTATTCGCGCCGTGAAAGTCGCTGCCGCCGCTCATTAGCAGCCCCGCCTTTTGCGCCACTGTCTTACACATCCGGCTCATTTCCTCTGTGTATGTGCTGTAACAGCACTCCATTGCGTCAAGTCCGGCAGTCTTCAGTTTTTCCGCCATTTCAAGCATATCCGCCTCGTTGTCCATAGCCAAAGCCGGATGTGCCCATACCGCGATTCCGCCGCAGCGTTTTATAAGCTTCACGCTTTCCTCGGGCGACAATGAAAACTTTTCAACATAGCATGGTCTCCCTCTCATAAGAAAGCGGTCAAAGGCATCGTTTTTATCCGCCGCATAACCTTTTCTGACAAGCGCGTTTGCCATGTGCAGCCTTCCGGCATGCTCTATGGTGACCCTGCCGTTTTCCAGTATATCCTCCCTTGTTATATCAAAGCCGTACTCTCGGATCTTTTTAAACATTTTTTCGTTCCGTTCTGTGCGTGCATTCTTTAAACGCTTTACTGTTGCATCAAACTCGGCGCCGCTGGTATACAGACCTACAATATGCATCT
>JBJEFT010000030.1:0-2883 GCA_051874315.1 Candidatus Ornithomonoglobus sp. | reverse complement strand
TTTAAACACAAATACAAAACAGATTAATAGCAAATAACAGATAAAGCGTTATATTATGTGGATTTATGGCACATGATATAACGCTTTATGTTTATTGCTTATATAGAGATTTCTCCGTGGGAATTATCACATGACCTGTAAGGAAAAGTTTGCATTTGACCTTGATTTTTGGTGATATATATGGTAAAATAAAATCGATGTAATATTTTTAATGGGCTTTTGTGAAAGGAGTTATATGAAAAAACAGACAAGAAGCGAAGCGAGAGAAGCGCTGTTTACACAGGTTTTTCAATTCGCAAACCATAGAGAAAATATGGATGAAGTGCGCGAGTATATGCTTGAGGAGCTGCCGGAGTGCGAGCAGAACATCGGATATATTACCGAGGTAACAAACGGTATTCTTGAGCATGAAAGCGAGATAATAGATATTATAAACGCGCATCTTAAGGACGGATGGAGCTTTAAAAGACTTTCAAAGGCGTCAAGAACGATACTCAAAATCGCGATTTACGAGATGAAGTACTGCGATGATGTTCCGTCAAAGGTTGCGATAAACGAAGCGGTAAATCTGGCAAAGAAGTATTGCGATGAGAGGGAGCCAAGCTTTATAAACGGTGTTCTCGGCGGAGTTATGCGTGAGCTTGAGGGGTAATATGCTTACTCTCGGTATAGACACAAGCAATTACACGACCTCATGCGCGGTATATAACGGCGCGGATTACGAAATGAGCCGCAAGATCCTTGATGTTAAAGAGGGGAGCCGCGGCATACGCCAGAGCGACGGAGTGTTTATCCATAACCGTGAGCTTCCCACGATGCTTGAGGAAAGACTGCAAGGCCTTGACGGCAGAATAGACGCGGTGGGCGTGAGTACAAGACCGCGCAGCGTTGAAGGCTCCTATATGCCGGTGTTTACGGTAGGGCACGGCTACGCGAGAGCGGTTGCCGCTGCGATGGGAGCAAGGCTCTATGAGTTTTCACATCAGGACGGGCATATTATGGCGGGCATATATTCCTGCGGCGCGTATGATTTGCTGAAAGAGCCGTTCATATCGGTGCATCTTTCGGGCGGAACGACTGAAATTCTCCTGTCGGAATATGACGGGTACAATTTTAAAAACGAAATAATCGGGGGAACCCTTGACATAAGCGCGGGACAGCTTATAGACCGTATCGGTGTCGCAATGGGCTTGAAATTTCCGTGCGGCAGGGAGCTTGAGGCGCTCGCGCTCAGAACGGATAAATGCGGAAGGCTGCCGTTTTCGGTCAAGGGCGCGTATATGAATTTATCCGGCGTTGAAACAAAGCTTATGCGGAGCATAAACGGCGCGGAGCCGGAGACTGCGAGGACTGTTCTGTGTTATATCGGCGAGGTGCTTGTAAAAACAATAGGAAATGCCGTGAGTGATACCGGCATCAAAAAGGTTCTTATCGCGGGCGGCGTAGCCTCAAACAGCATGATCCGACAAGGTATTACGGAGGGGTTAAACGCGGAGGTGTATTTTGCCTCAAAGGAGCTGTCAACCGATAACGCGGTGGGTATGGCGGTGCTTGCGGCAATGGCAGCGGAAAGGGATAATATATAATGAATGAAGCACAGCAGATAATAGGTACCGTATCGCGTGTAAACAATTATATAAAAAGACTGCTTGACAGTAAGGCTGTCCTTAATAATTTATGGGTAAAGGGCGAGATTTCAAACTATAAGCGTCATTCATCGGGGCATATTTATCTGACCTTAAAGGACGAAAGCAGTGTTCTTAAAGCGGTCATGTTCCGCTCTGCGGCATATACGCTTGCCTTTGAGCCTAAGGACGGAATGAAGGTTATTGCCCGCGGCAGAGTATCGGTTTACGAGGCAGGCGGCGCGTATCAGCTTTATATTGAGGAAATGCAGCCGGACGGTGTGGGCGCGCTGTATCAGGAATATGAAAGACTGAAAAAGCAGCTCGAAGCCGAAGGACTGTTTGACAAGCGTTTTAAAAAGCCGATACCGAGATTCCCGAAGAGAATAGGAGTTGTAACGGCTCCGACAGGCGCGGCGGTACGGGATATAATAAATGTCGCGACACGCCGTTTTCCGCTTGCGGAAATTGTTATCTATCCGGCGCTTGTTCAGGGCGCGGGCGCAAAGGAAAGCGTGGTCAAGGCAATAGAGTATTTCAATAAGACAAAATCCGTTGATACGATGATAGTCGGCAGAGGCGGAGGAAGCATTGAGGATTTATGGGCATTTAACGAGGAATGTGTGGCAAGGGCCATTTTCGCCTCGCAGATACCGATAATTTCCGCGGTAGGTCATGAGACGGATTTTACGATAGCGGACTTTGTGGCGGACCTCAGAGCTCCGACACCGTCAGCGGCGGCGGAGGTAAGCGTTCCGTCTGCAATGGAGCTTGCAACGCTTATCAGTATGTACCGATCAAGAACGTATGCGGCAATGCAGAGCCGCATAGAATATAACAGGCAGCGGTTAAAGCGGTTAAAGCCGCGCGACCCGCAGGACAGGATAAACGAGCTGAGCCAGCGGCTTGATATGCGTGTGCACAGAATGGAAAACGCGTATAAATTAAAGCTCAGTGACGGCGCGAGAAAGCTCGGAGCATTGAGCGGAAAGCTTGACGCCCTAAGTCCGTTAAAAACGCTTACGAGGGGATATTCGATCCCTGTAAAAGAGGACGGAACGGTTCTGCGGAAAACCGCGGATTTTGCGCGGGGTGATGAATTTATATTAAAGCTGCGTGACGGCGATGTTGACTGTATAGTAAAATAAGGGGGAATGATCAGTATGGCGACAAAGACATTTGAGGCTTCAATGGCGGAGCTTGAAGATGTGGTAACACAGCTTGAAGCGGGTGACGTATCTCTTGACGATTCGCTGAA
>JBJEFT010000029.1:0-2884 GCA_051874315.1 Candidatus Ornithomonoglobus sp. | reverse complement strand
GGATCAGTTCATTATTTACAATATTATATTATACCAGATAATTTTTAATAAGTCCATACTTTTCCGCTTATTTTTAGACCAATATAACTTATTTTACCACCAGCATTCCGGCGGAAAATCCGGTTTTCTTTTCATATTCTCCCGAAACAGCGTGTATTACACTGTCTGTTTTATCTTTTTCCGTAAAGCATATAACACCGTTATCACAGATTTTTGCCGCTTCGACCCCATCAACCGACATAGCAGCCTTTACGGCTGTAATCGCCGGCTCCGGCGGTTCCATAAGATATTCGTATGCCTTTTCGGATTCGTTTACCATATCAAACAATACGCTTATCCGGCATCTTTTCAGTCCCTGCGCCGCGGCGATAATCCTTTCCTTTTCCTCCGCGCAATACTGCTCTATCATGTCCCGCGGGATTTTTTTATTCTTTGTCCTTCTGGTTCTTATTAACATCACGTTATATCCTGTAAGCGGCAGAGGAATCTCCTTAATTTCATCATACGATGCAAACGCGCACCAACCGCCGCTGCCGTAACGGTCGCATATCGCCGCAGCGCTGCCCGCCATGCTTTGCCTTTGGGCTATCCCCATACGATAAAGAAGCTTTTCCACCGCAAATACGGTTGCATCCTTCATTCCGGGCAGTCCCGGAACATCCGCGCTGTAGAGTATCTGCGCTCCCTTGCCGCTTTTCATAAAATGCACATCACACACATTTGATCTGTCGTTAAGTATCCTGAGAACATCTCCGTACCTTCTGCCATACGCTCTGACTCCGCAGCCCAGAGCAAACGCAAGTGCGTGACTTCCGCTGTCCATAATAACACACGGTATCCCTACCCGCTCAAAGCAAAGCTCCCCCGTAGTTTCCCCGAAACGCGTATAAAAATCCGATTTAAGCTCAACAGACTTTTCCGTATACATAGAAAAAACCTCCATAGATACAGTTACAATTTTTGTATTATTTTTAATATAAGTTTAACCAATAAAACAGTTGACAATTCTGAAAAAAGACTGTATAATTATACCCATGAAATAAATTTGAAAGGTTCTGATAAAATGGCAGAAAATAAAGAATATATTTTAACTGTCGAAGGTAAAGCAAAGCTTGAGGAAGAGCTTACACAGCTCGTTACGGTTACACGTAAGCAGGTTTCCGAGAAAATCAAGGAAGCGCGTTCCTTCGGCGACCTCTCAGAGAATGCCGAGTACGACGCAGCAAAGGACGAGCAGGCAGAGGTTGAAGCAAGGATCCAGCAGATTGAGCATATGCTCAAGTATGCAAAGGTCGTTGAGGTTGAGTCAAACGATATTGTAACAGTAGGTAAAAAGGTAACGCTTAGCTTCCACGGGGAGCTTGCAGACCTTATGGGCATGGCGGGAGAGCAGACATATACCATTGTCGGCTCAACAGAGGCTGATCCAAATGAGAATAAGCTTTCATACGAATCACCGATAGGCGCGGCGTGCGTCAACAGATCAGCGGGAGAAGAGGTTGAGGCTGAAACGCCCGCAGGTGTAGTTCAGTTCACAATTCTCAATATCGAAAATGCTCAGTAAATACAGCTTACCGGGACCGTGGAAAATCCACGGTCTTTTTTTATTGTTTTTGTCATACCGTTAATAACAGGGGTGATTATATTGAAAAATATTCTTATAATTTCATACGCATATATAGCCGCGCTGATTGGGGCGGGCTTCGCATCCGGGCAGGAGATCCTTTGCTATTTTACGGTGTTCGGCAGGAAAGGCTTTTTCGGCATCATTATTGCCGCGGTAATATTTGCTCTTTATGCCTATGCGGTTCTCCGAATGGCAATTCTTACAAAATCCTCCGGCTTTGACGAATTTTTAGTCAGTCTGCCCGGCAGTTTTATTGCAAAGCTGTTAAAGCTTCTTACGGGAATTTTTGCATTTGCTGCATACACCGTTATGCTTGCAGCTATAGGTGAAATACTGAATATTCTTTTCGGCATGCCGCAAAGGTTCGGCGCACTTTTAGCCGCTATTATCTGCGCGCTCCTTTTTGCACGCGGCGTAACATCTGTATTCAGGCTTAACGGCATTATAGGCGTTATTCTTGTTGTGGGAATTGCGGTATGCTGTATTTATATACTGCAATACAGGGAATTTCATGTTTTTTCCGAAAATGCAGATGTAATAGGCAGCGCCTGCATATATTCAGGATATAACCTTTTATCAGCCGCGCCTCTTCTTATTGTGATGAGCAAATCTATTAACTCCTCCTCCGAAGCAGCAGCTGTATCCGTAATTTCAGGCGGTGTTCTCTTCTTTCTTATGGCGCTTATTTACGGCATCCTTTCGATATACGCAAACAGAATAAGCCTTGGGGAATTTCCGATGCTTACACTCGCCTTCAGGCAGAACCGTATTTTTGGCATATTCTACGGTGTTATGCTCGCCGGAGCAATAGTTACAACGCTGCTGTCATCGGGAGGAAGTATGGTCGAGGTTCTTTCATTAAAAAACGATATATTTATTATGCTGTTATCAATTATCTCATACGCAGTCTCCGGCTTCGGTTTCAGCAGGCTCGTGGACACGGCATATAGAATATGTGGGATAACAGGCTTTGCGGCAGTTATTTTTATTATAATTGTTTGTCTGAAATGCAAAAAGCAAAAAATATGATATTAATTGATTTTTAAAGTATTATTTAGATTTTTAAAGATTTTTATTGATTTTATTGTATTTTTGATTAATTATTAGTTTGCATATTTGCCACCTTTATGGTATTATAGATAGGTCGTTGACGACAGGCAAAAACAAATCAAGAACCAACGGGATGTAGCGCAGTTTGGTAGCGCATCTGGTTTGGGACCAGAGGGCCGCAGGTTCGAATCCTGTCATCCCGACCAA
>JBJEFT010000028.1:0-2888 GCA_051874315.1 Candidatus Ornithomonoglobus sp. | reverse complement strand
GATCTATCACCTTTGCATTTCTCATTAAGACTATCGGCTATCTGATCTTTGCCGTACTCTCAATAGGCTGCACAACCTTTCTGCTTTCGGCCGCGGGCGTTAAGGTTGGAAACATATTCGGTTCAAAGTACAAATCAAAAGCTGAATTTGTCGGCGGCTGCATCCTTATCCTTTTAGGTATAAAGATACTGCTTGAGGGACTGAATATACTGTGATATATCAATCCGGTGAACAGCTGTCTATAGCCGCCCGTACATGGTCTGCAAACAGCTTTTGCAGACCCTTGTACTCGCCAAGGCCCTTTTTGACGCCCGTGACATCATAGCCTTCCCTTTTAAGCTCCGTATACCATGAGCCTTCCTCATCGCTGCAAATATCGTTTACCGCGTGATCACCCGCGACGATCATAAACGGAAGGAGAACCACCTTTGATATGCCCGCCTGCGCAAGCTTTGATTTTATATCAGTCGGGTCGGGATATGCCTCAACAGTACCTACAAATGTATTTTTATAGCCCTCTGCCTGAAAGCGGTACGCAAGAGCCGAATATGCGGCGTTTGCAAAATGCTCTGTGCCGTGTCCGATAAAGATAACCGCCGTATCGTCAGCCGTCATTTCGGGAGTTTCCGCCGCAACTGCCTTAACCGCCGCTTCATAATCCTCAACCGAGGTAAGCATCGGTCTGCCGTAGCTTATCGCTTCAAACCTGTCCTCATACGGCGCGCAGAGCTTTATCATCCCATCATACTCGCTGCCGTTCATTACATGTGTCGGCTGAACTATTACTGTATTATAGCCGTCAGACACAAGTCTTTCCAATGCCTCCGTTACGTTATCTGTTTCTATGCCGTCGCGCTCTTTAAGCTTTTTTATAATTGTACCGCTTGTGAACGCTCTTCTTATATCATAATCAGGAAACGCCTCCGCGATTGCCTTTTCTATCGCTCCTATTGTTGCTTCCCTTGTATCATTATAGCTTGTCCCGAAGCTCACTACAAGAATTGCCTTCTTTGAATTTCCGTGTTTCATGTAAAATTCCCCTTAATTATTCAAAAACTATCGTCCGATTTTATAAATCAGCGCGTTGCAGATTGCCGCGGCGACATTGCTGCCGCCCTTATTTCCCGCCGCCACGATATACGGCACACCGCTCTGCATAATAATTTCCTTTGCCTCAACCACATTCACAAAGCCTACAGGAACACCTATAATAAGCTTTGGCTTCACCTTATGCAGCTTTATCATTTCATCAAGCTTAATAAGAGCAGTCGGCGCGTTTCCTATCGCAAATATCAGGTCATGGGGAAGCGCGCAAGCCTTTTCAACCGCCACGACCGCGCGGGTTATACCCCTCGCCTTTGCCTGCTCCGCAACCTCCTCATCTGCCATAAAGCAATGCACATCACCGCCAAGCTGCCTTACAAGCCTTTTATTAATGCCGGAAAATGCCATGTTTGTGTCCGTCACAATATGCGCGCCGCTTTTAAGCGCCTCAATTCCGGCTGCCGCCGCGCCCTCAGAAAATTTAAGATTTTTGACATAGTCAAAATCAGCAGTAGTGTGGATCACGCGCATAAGCACATCGCGGTTTTCCGGAGCGATCTCCGTATCACCGAGACACTCTGCGATAATCTCCATACTGCGCTTTTCTATATCCATAGGTTTAATATATTCTATATTCATGCCCTTTCCTCAATCGCTTTCACAAGGCTGTCAAGCTCTGCCTTCTCGGATACGATGTATTTTATCCCGTACCCTTCCGCTTCCTCCGCCGTAGCGCTTCCTATACACACACCGCAGAATTTATCCGTATCTATATTTTTATGTCCCCTCATAAAGCCGCGCACCGTTGACGCGCTTGTAAAGGTCACATAATCTACTTTTCCGCTGTTTATTTCCTCAGTTAAATCAACGGCGCTGTTTTCCTCTGTCCTGTACACTGCAAGCTCCTTATAGCTCAAACCCGCCTCTTCAATTATCCTGTTAAGACCTCTGCTGCTTACCTCTGCGCGTAATAGCAGCAGTCTTTCATTTTTTGTACAGCTTTTTACAAGCAGTGTGCCGAGCTCTGTGCCGCTGTAATTTTGCGGGATATAGTCGGCGCAAAGTCCGTACTTTAAAAGCTCTCTTGCTGTTGCGCTTCCGATTGCCGCAAGCCTTGCACCGCCGAACACTCTTGCGTCCGCGCCTGTTGACAGCAATCCCTGCATAACCTTGTTAACACCTGTAGGACTTGTGAACACAACAACATCGCTCTGCTTTATTTCGTTTCGTACTTTTTCCGACAGCTCGTTATCCATAAGGCTTTTAAGGCTTATGCACGGACATTCTATTACATGAGCGCCCTTTTTCCTCAGCTTATCCGAAAGGGTTCCCGCTCTCTCCTTTGGACGCGTCACAACGATATTTTTTCCGAAAAGCGGCTGACGGCAGAACCAGTCATATTTACTGTTTAATCCGCACACATCACCGACAACAATTATTGCAGGGCTTTTTGCCTCCTTTGCAATCTCTATTATATTTTCAAGTGTGCCGATATATTTTTTCTGTCCCCATGTGGTTCCGCGTTCAATTACGGCGCACGGTGTTTTTCCGTCCATTCCGCCGTCTATAAGTCCGCCGGCAATATATTTCATATTGGCAACGCCCATAAGAAAAACAAGCGTTCCCCCTATTTTTGCATATGAGTCAAAATCAATATCAAGCCGCTTTCCCGCCTTTGCATGACCTGTTATTATATGCACCGATGATGCAAAATCACGATGCGTGATTGGTATTCCTGCGTATGCCGCAGCGGCAAGCGCGGAGGTTATGCCGGGTATCACACAGAAGTCAATATCATTTTCATAAAGCAGCTCAAGCTCCTCGCCGCCTCTGCCGAAAAGATA
>JBJEFT010000027.1:0-2888 GCA_051874315.1 Candidatus Ornithomonoglobus sp. | reverse complement strand
GCTCAATAACCGTAAATATAGGAACGATGAACCTTGTAAACGGTGATCTTATAGCGCAGTATGAAGACCTTTATGAGGAAGAGCTTGGTGTTAACGTAAATCTCATTAACTTTGATTCGGGTAAGGACGTAAACACTGCGATCGCTTCGGGTAGTATTGATATTTCAGAGCTTGGCTCATCACCTACGGCGCTCGGAATTTCAAGCGGTGTTGATTACGAGGTGTTCTGGATCGGCGATATAATCGGTTCTGCGGAATCTCTCGTTGTTAAAAATGACGCGGGCATTGATACCATTGAGGATTTAAAGGGCAAGAAGATAGCCACACCGTTTGCATCGACCGGACATTACAGCCTGCTGAACGCGCTGCAGCTTGCGGGTATAAGCGAATCGGAGGTAGAGCTGCTTGATCTTCAGCCTGCCGATATTTATGCGGCATGGACCAGAGGCGATATAGACGCTGCATATGTATGGTATCCTGTTCTCGGTCAGCTCCTTGAGAATGGTAAGACGATCACTCATTCGGGAGAGCTTGCTGAGCAGGGTATAATAACCGCAGACTTAAATGTTGTAAGAACGGAATTTGCAGAGGCTCATCCTGATATAGTACAGAAGTATGTTGAGATACAGTTAAAGGCAAATGATACAATACTTAACGACCCTGATAAGGCTGCTGATGAGATTTCATCTGTTCTTGAAATCAGCAAGGAGGATGCCGCAGAGCAGATCACAACCTTTGAATACCTGCTTGGCGATGATCAGCTTGACTACCTGAACAATAAGTTTGCAGAAACCTTAAAGGCTACAGCAGATTTCCTTGTAGAGCAGGACAGCATAAAGAGCGCGCCTGATCTGGAGACCTTCAAGAGCAAGATCAATACTGAGTTTATTGAAGCTGCATTGAAGTAAGCAGATTGTATGCCTAAGCATATGATAGCCGTGTCTGTTTGCAGACAGAAGGTGTAGGAGGTGGTTTGTATGGCAGGTAATTGGAAAACAGACTTATATGAGCCGTCAGACGAGCTGATTGCCGTGCACAATGTCAACTATAAGGGAGCAGAGCCTCAGGTAGAGGGCGAGGAGCTTATATCCATAGAAAATGTTGACCTTGCGTATTCGGGCAAAACAGGAGCTATAAAGGCTCTGGAGGATATTAATTTTAATATTTTCCCGGGAGAGTTTATATGTGTCCTTGGACCCTCGGGCTGCGGAAAGAGTACGCTGCTGAAGATTCTTGCGGGCTTTATCAAACCGACAAGCGGAGTAGTTAAGCTTGACGGCGAAGAAATAAAGGGAACCGATTGGCACAGAGGCGTTGTATTCCAAAATCCGCCGCTTTATGAATGGTTTTCGGTAAGAAGCAATGTGGCATTCGGCCCTAAAATGAGAGGTATTCCGAAGCAGGAATATAAGAAGCTTACCGATGAATATCTTGCAAAGGTAGGACTTACGGATTTTGCCGATAAGAAGATATATGAGCTTTCGGGCGGAATGAAGCAGAGAGTATCAATAGCAAGAGCGCTGATAAACGATCCGGAAATTCTTCTTATGGATGAGCCGTTCGGAGCGCTTGATGCTCTGACGCGTGAGAATGTGCAGGATCTGACCCGTAAGATATGGTGGGATACGGGAAAAACGATATTTTTCATAACGCACGATGTTGAGGAGGCGCTTTTGCTGGCATCAAGGATCATAGTTCTCAGCAAGCATCCGGGACGCGTTATCGAGGATATTCCCGTACGCTTTTCAAGGCAGATCATAGAGGACGGCGCGACGGATATTAAATTTACCGAGGAGTTTTATAAATACAGAGAAAAGCTTCTCAAACTGATCAATTCACAGAATTAAACATAATATGGGCTGCGGTGTCCGATTGAATGCCGCAGCCCTTTTAAAATGTAAAATCATATGAACATAATAAGGCTCACCGCCATAACCGCCATACCGCCTATGCAGCCAAGGATCATTGTGTTGCCCTTGTCGTATTCCCGCGCCATAGGTATAAGCTCCTCTATCGCTATGTATACCATTATTCCGGCAATCAGTCCGAAAATAATTCCGTACATGGCGCCGCTGAGGAAGGGACGCAGCACAAGATAGCCGATTAACGCGCCGGCAGGCTCTGTAAGACCTGAAAGGAATGAAATCCCGAAGGCCTTTCTTTTGTTTCCTGTGGCAAAGTAAATCGGAACCGAGGTTACAATGCCCTCCGGGTGTGAAGTCTTGGTGTAAACAGAAAGGGGGCATTGTGTTGGACTTTAATGCGGATATTACAACAGAAAAGGACAAGATCATAGATTTATATGAACTGTATCTCAAATCCGAATTTACAGAGCTGCCTAACAGTATGTGGCTGGATAAATACGGGAAAATCAGAACAAAAGTTGTTTTAAAATATTTTATAGAAGAAAAAGTAAAAATGAGAACGAGAAGTGAGATTGCTCATGACCTTTCAACCAATCATTTTAAGCAGTACAAGCTTCAAAATATGTTAAGTCTGTGTTTTAATAACAGCATATTTCAAGCAGTAGATTTTCTGTATCCCGGAAAATTTATTGAAGAGATGTTTAAGGGTAAGAGGAACTATTGGGATGAGGAGATGCTTGCAGAAGAAATACGACTTATTGCTAATGCTCAGGGTAAAGAACCGTTCAGCATTCACCGCGGTAATCTTTTGACTGCACATAGATATGGACTTATATATAATATTGAAAGAAAATACGGAGGGGTTGACAAATTTATGGACAAGGCTTTTCCTCGGCAAAGATGGTGGCAAACGAGATATCCGGGTGAACATATAGAATGGAACAGTGAACAGGAATATGAGGCGGTCTTACATGGGTGATTATACTGATGCAAACGGTCACAGCTACAAGGAAACCGTAACAG
>JBJEFT010000026.1:0-2890 GCA_051874315.1 Candidatus Ornithomonoglobus sp. | reverse complement strand
GACTTATGGTTTAATTTACTCCCTTTATATCCGCAAGCGTCTTTGCCTCGCTGTGGACAATCGGCTTCCATTCAACCTTTTTGAAGAGCGCCATAAAGGTTATAGGTATGTATGTCATCATAAACACCGGGAATGTAAAGGTATACAAAAACTTTTTGATCGGTGTTGTGTAAATCATCTTTCTCTCGCTGATTGTCGTTATCGCGCCTATTACGTACATCATCGCATACATGCTCACCGCGCCCTCAAGCACACAGTCAATGATCGGTGAAACGCTTATTCCCGAAATAAGCCCCACAAGAATGGCGCCTATGTTAATAACCGCGCTTACGATTGTAAGTATCAGAGCGGGCATGATTGACATTGACATATCATAGCATGAAAAACGGTTCTTTTTACTGCCAAGCGCGCCCTTTGCAAGCTTTGCGCCGTAATTGCACATTACCTGGAAATACCCCTTTGCCCAGCGCATTCTCTGGCGCACGCTCTGACTGAAGGTGTTCGGCTGCTCATCATATAAAACGGCATCCTTGCAAAAGCCTATCTTATAGCCGTTGATTACATGATCAACCGTAAATTCAATATCCTCAGTGAGAAGGTAATATCTCCAGCCGTTAAGCTCCTTTGCAACCTTCTTGCTGAACATAAAGCCTGTTCCGGAGATCGCGCAGCTCGTATCACACAGCATTCTTGAATAATTCAGGTATTTTGATTCTCTGAGGAACCACAGCGCGTAGCCTGCGGAAATCCAGTTGTCACCGTAGTTCTTTGAGTTGCGGTAGCTTGTGAGAATTTCATATCCGCTTGAGAAGGTTCTGTTCATTTCCTCAATATAAAGCGGGTCAAGCACGTTATCCGCGTCAAACACGAAATATCCGTCATAATAGTCCATTCCGTGCTCGTGGCTGATATTCTTAAGAAGGAAATTCAGCGCATAGCCCTTTCCCACATTAACCTTGTCAAAACGCTCATAAACCTTTGCTCCATGCGATGCCGCGATAGCCGCTGTATTATCATCACAGTTATCCGCGACTACATATACATCTATCAGCTCCTTGTTATAAGTCTGGGAATTTATGCTCTGGAGCAGCTGACCTATTACGTTCGATTCGTTTCTCGCCGAAATCAATACCGCAAATCTGTTTTTGCCCGGTATTGCCTGCGGCTTATCCTTCTTTATGTACGGTACCAGTATGTAATACATCTGATATAAATAACAAATAAAAAATAAAAACCATATTCCGAAATCTATGGATGTTATAAGCTGCATATTTCTCATCCTCCCGAATAAATGCAACAACTTTTTACTTATCATATTTTGGCATAGTTATTGTAGCACAACTCATTTTGATTTTCAATAATGAAAATTTAACAAACAATTTACATTTTTGTTGCTTCGTTTTGTACAATTAATGCTTGACAAATCACATGCGATATTATAAAATATAATTTAGATTACTCTGAATAATATGAGGTGGAAAAATGAATAATACAGAAAAAACAATGGATAAAATAGTCGCTCTCTGTAAGGGCAGAGGCTTCATCTATGCCGGCAGTGAGATCTACGGCGGACTTGCCAACACATGGGATTACGGCCCGCTCGGCGTTGAGCTTAAGAACAACGTCAAGGCTGCATGGAGAAAGAAGTTTATCCAGGAGTCAAAATATAATGTGGGTATCGACTGCGCGATCCTTATGAATCCGGAAACATGGGTCGCTTCAGGTCATGTCGGCGGCTTCTCGGATCCGCTTATGGACTGTAAGGATTGTAAATCACGGTACAGAGCTGATAAGCTTATCGAGGACTACGCTGTAGAGCACAATGAGGATATTTGCTGTGACGGATGGTCAAACGAGCAGCTTAAAACATATATAGACGAGCACGAAATTGTATGTCCTAAGTGCGGTAAGAAGAATTTTACGGATATTCGTCAGTTTAACCTTATGTTCAAGACCTTCCAGGGCGTTACTGAGGATACGGAAAACACAATATATCTCCGTCCCGAAACTGCGCAGGGAATCTTTGTGAACTTCAAGAACGTTCAGCGTTCATCGCGTAAAAAGGTTCCGTTCGGTATCGCTCAGATCGGCAAGTCCTTCAGAAACGAGATCACTCCTGGCAACTTCACCTTCAGAACGCGTGAGTTTGAGCAGATGGAGCTTGAATTTTTCTGCAAGCCGGATACCGATCTTGAGTGGTTCACTTACTGGAAGCAGTTCTGTATAGACTTCCTGCGCTCGCTCAATATCCGTGAGGGAAGTCTTCGTTTCCGTGACCACGCAAAGGAAGAGCTTGCTTTCTATTCAAAGGCTACATCAGATATAGAATTCCTGTTCCCGTTCGGATGGGGTGAGCTTTGGGGTATCGCGGACAGAACCGACTATGACTTAAAGCAGCACATTGAGCATTCAGGCGTCAACCTTGAGTATATGGACCCTGTTACAAACGAGAAGTATGTTCCGTATGTAATTGAGCCGTCACTCGGCGCGGACCGTGTTGTTCTCGCATTCCTCTGCGACGCGTACGATGAAGAGGTTATTGATGCAGAGAAGAACGACACAAGAGTTGTTCTCCACCTCCACCCGGCGCTTGCTCCGGTCAAGGCTGCGGTTCTTCCGCTTTCAAAAAAGCTTGACGAGCAGGCGACAGAAGTATTTGAAAAGCTCTGTAAGAAGTACAATTGTGAGTATGACAACGCCGGTTCAATCGGTAAGCGTTACAGAAGACAGGATGAAATCGGTACTCCGTTCTGTATCACATATGACTTTGACTCCGTTGAGGACGGCGCTGTAACGGTACGCGAAAGAGACTCAATGGAGCAGGTAAGAATCAAAATTGACGAGCTTGAAGCATTCCTTGATGAAAAGCTTGCTTTCTGATATTAAAATA